>CAXTCH010000064.1:0-11910 GCA_964241945.1 uncultured Mucilaginibacter sp. | reverse complement strand
AGCTTGCCGCTGCCCGAAGAATGGCTGCGGATAAGGTTATACTGCAGCTGCAGCAGGTTTTCTTCGCTCACCTTGTACTGCGCCATGGGGCCAAAGCCGGTGTTGATACCGTAAATCAGTTTGTTGGAGGAAAAGCGGGTAAGAAACTCGAAGCTGGCCGCCACCTTTTGTACAGCGGCATCCTCTAAGGTGATTTCTTCGTTATGAAACAGAATGTTAAAAAAGGTATCTAATGAAAGCGTGTTTTTGCCAACACTTGCCATGGGCTTAGCTATTTGATGTACAAACTCAGTTACAGCCGGTAAAAGTAGGAAATCTCCGGGTCTTATAATATGGAAAAGAAGCGGTTGTTTGAAGTGTTGCAGGTGTTGCAGGAAACGGGTGCAACACTTGCAACACTATGCAACACCACGCAACAGTGCGCAACACCTTGCAACAGCAGGCAAGCAATCCGCCGGCTGAATGAGGGCATATCACCTGCGGGATAAACTCATAAAAGCCCGGTACAAATTGTCAATATTTCTTTCATCCTGCTTATGATACCCTATTTTTGAAAAAAAACACCTTAGCATGAAAAGAATAGCGATTGATATGGACGAAGTAATTGCCGATGCCCTCGGGCGGTATGTAGAATGGTACGAGCGCGATTATACCATTGCCATTACACCCGAACAACTGCTGACCCAGCGGTTTGAAGATCTGGTATTACCCGAACATATGGATGCTGTAGACCAGTATGCCTTTCATGACGATTTTTTTAAAGACCTGAAAGTGATACCGGGCGCTAAAGAGGTGATCCGCGATTTGTACCAGCATTACGAAATATTTATTACCACAGCGGCTATGGAGTTTCCCAATTCGTTTTTGCCCAAGCTGGCCTGGCTGAAAGAGCATCTGCCTTATATTTCATGGACACATATTGTTTTCTGCGGCGATAAAAGCATCATCAATGCCGATTATTTAATTGATGATAATGCGAGGCATTTTAAACGCTTTATCGGGCAGGGCATATTATTTACAGCTCCTCATAATCGCACCGTGGAGTGGGATATGCGGGTGAACTCATGGGAAGAGGTACGAAAGCTGCTTTTGCCGTAACAATCAAAAGATAAAAGCCCGGATAAGGATAACCTGTAAAAGCGCTCGTTCGTATTGGTGACTTACTTACTATGACATTTTTTCTTTCTAAAGTCCTGCTGTTTTTGCTGGAGCCCTTTATGTGGATCCTGTTCCTGGTGATGGCAGGCGTATGGGTTAAAAAGCCGAAAGTTAAAAAGCGGCTTTTTATCGCCGCTGTAGTGGTACTGCTCATCTTCTCCAACCATTATCTGGTGAGCCGGTTTGCCGGCTGGTGGGATTACCCCCGGCCGGTTATTGATACCACTAAAACTTATAGCTGTGCTATTGTATTGGGCGGCTTTGTATCAGAAGATGCACAGGGGCAGGGCTTTTTCAATGGCTCCGCCGATCGCTTTATTCAGGGCCTGCGCCTTACAAAAACCGGGCAGGTGAGCCATATCCTTATCAGCAGCGGTAACGCTGATTTAATACCCGACCAGTTCAGGGAAGGTGACTGGGTGGGCCACGAACTGAAAGCGATGAACGTACCCGATAGCGCAATACTAATTGAAGACCAGTCGCGCAACACCATTGAAAATGCCCGGTTTACCAAAGCCCTGTTGCTGAAACAACATCTGCAACCGCCTTACTTACTGGTTACCTCGGCTTTCCATATGCGCAGGGCAAGGGCAATATTTGAAAAGGAACATATCCCGGTTATTCCGTATGCCTGCTGCTTTGATGGTCAGCCTGCCAAGCTTTCGCTGAATGATTTATTGCCCGATGCTGCTTCATTAAACGCCTGGACACATTATTTTAAAGAAGCGGTGGGCCTATGGCTGGTGAAGCACAGTGGCTAACAGCAAATAAATGCGCCGGGTTAATTATTGATATATTCAGTTAAAGTTCAGGTTATTAAAAATTTCGTCAGGATAAAAAGTTTAAACAAAAAATAAGTGTTACTTTGTATTATTATCTAAACACGTTGCTTTCTCCAACATCCCAACCAATTGTTCTTGTAAATTACCTGCCGGTATAGCTGCTGGCTGTTTGTAAGTTGTTTGTGTAAGGCTGATCTGCCGGTTCGTGGCATATATTCTATAAACAGCATCTGCAAATCAGCGTTGTATCTGGCTGGCAATATTGCAGGCATTACAGCAGGGCGAAAATGTAATGAATATGATAAGTAATAAATACTTATAATGTAAAGCAACAAAAAGTGATAATGAGTTATTATTTTTAAACTAATTTAAATTGTCGGTATCTAAACCAAGTCAACTTGCGTAAACAGTAGCAATTGCATATTATTTAAGAAAGCCTGCATATTATCAGGCGTTTTTTATCAATTAACAGTTACCGATAATAGAATTATATAAGTGAACATGGGATTTTCTGACAGTGATACCACCAAAATACTGGTTGTTGAGGATGACGCCTACATGCAGCTGATACTGAAGAAATTTCTGAGTAAGGTTTACGAAATTGAAATTTGCAATGATGGGATGGATGCACTTTCATTTATGCAAAACGGCAATATCCCCGACCTGGTAATTACAGATTTGAACACCCCTAAATTGAGCGGCTTGGATTTGGTAAGCCAGATGCAGGTAAGCGATTTTTTTAAGTCTATTCCTATTATCATACTTTCCGGCGAGGATAGCTCTGAGAAGCGCATTAAATGTTTAGATACCGGCGCGGATGATTTTATTGTAAAGCCCTTTAACCCCGCCGAGCTGGAAGCGAGGGTGAGAGCCGTTTTAAGAAGAATAGGAAAGGTAAGCTACAGACATATATGAGTGCAGAGACCGCTAATCTTAACACATCATCCATTATTGCATTAGTTAACCTGAGCCCTGAAAATACGGCGCTGATGCAGGCCTGCAATTTTCAGGGGCGTAAGCTGGCCTCTTTCAAAAACGGAGTGCAGCTGGCGCATGCCTGGGAAGATGAACAGCTGAACATTGCGGCTGTTATCTCGGAAGATGAAGTGCTGGCTTCGTCAGGTATTACGCTTGTAGATTCATTGCATAAAAAAGGCCTTAAACATATCCCGTTTTTGCTCATCGTTCAGCACATGAACAATGATTTGCGGCGTATGGCCATGAGTGCCGGCGTTGCCGATGTGTTTTTGGTGCCGGTTAATGCAAAGAATGTAGAAAGCCGGCTTAATTTTTTAATTGAGCATTGGACCGAATTAAAAAAGAAGGAGACCGATGAGAGAAGTGACAATACCTACTCCATTCCGAAGGATAAGCGGGCATTTGATATTATTTTTTCAGGGCTGGCGCTGCTAATGCTGTCGCCTGTATTCCTGCTTATTTATTTGTTTATCAAGCTGGAATCTAAAGGGCCGGCCTTTTACTATTCTTTACGGGTAGGTACCGGTTACAAAGTGTTCAAGTTTTACAAATTCCGCTCCATGTATGTAAATGCGGATAAACGCCTGAAGGATTTAAAGCACTTAAATCAATATGACGTTGACGCAGTTGCGCAAGACAATGAAACGGTGGTAGAAAATAAGCCGCTGCTGTGCGACCATTGTGCGCTGAGCGGTAAATGCCAGTTCCCGGTATACGCCGACAAGATCAGCTGGTGCGAAAAGGAGTATGTGTACTCCAAAAAAGCCAAAGCCGGGTCGGCCTTCTTTAAAATCAAAAACGATCCGCGTATTACCAAAGTCGGCAACTTTATTCGTAATACCAGTATTGATGAACTGCCGCAGCTGTGGAATGTATTTATCGGCGATATGAGCATTGTGGGTAACCGCCCTTTGCCCCTATATGAGGCCGAAAAGCTGACTACCGACAAATATGCATTACGTTTCCATGCCCCGGCAGGCATTACCGGCCTGTGGCAGGTAGAAAAGCGCGGAAAAGGCGATATGAGCGAAGAAGAGCGCCTGATGCTGGATAATGTATATGCCAAGAACCACAGTCTTAAAAACGATATCAAGCTCATTTTAAAAACCATCCCGGCGCTGTTGCAAAAGGAGAACGTTTAAGCGTTTATTTATTAACCTGAATTATAAAATCTATAAGCCATTGCCGGACAGACCGACAATGGCTTATTTGGTTTTACTGCTTATAGAGGGTTCCATCCTTCATCACCATCCGCACTTGTTGTACTGTCTTGATATCCGTGGCCGGATCACCATTTACCGCTATAACATCGGCCAGATAACCGGTTTTGATATAGCCCAGTTTAATCAATCCAAAAACTTCAGCATTTACGGAAGTAGCCGAACGCAGTACCTCTATGGGTTTCATGCCATATTCAGCCATCAGCAGCATTTCGCGGGCATTGTCCCCATGTGGAAACACGCCTACGTCGCCGCCCATGCAAATGGTCACCCCGGCTTTTAAAGCGTCAGTAAATGCACGGCGTTTTTCTTTGATGCCTTCGGTTTCGGGGTCAATCCCTTTTTTCCAGCCGTGATAACCGGTAATGGCCTCGGTGGCAGCCAGCGTAGGGCAGTAGGCCACCCCTTTTTCTTTCATCAGCTTAAAAATTTCGGGCGTACCGCCGTCGCCATGCTCAATGGTGCGCACACCGGCCATAGCTGCGCGGCGCATCCCTTCTTCGGTACCCGAATGTACGGCTACATAGCGGCCGCTGCTGGCCGCCAGGGCTACGGCCAGTTTCAATTCATCAACGGTAAAAGTAGGGGCGGCGGTATTGTTAATGCCCCAGTGATAATCGGCATATAGCTTAATCACATCGGCTCCATGGCCAATTTGTGACCTAACCGTTCTGCTTAAGGCATCTACACCGTCGGCTTCTTCAGCGCCTTTCGGTATGCCTTCTTCGGTAACATCATTAAACCCCTTCGGGCCATAACTGCCGGTAGCTACAATAGCCCGCGTGGCCACCAACAGCCGCGGACCCGGAATTACGCTTTTATTAATGGCTTGTTTCAAGCCTGCGTCATCATACATAGCGCCTTCGGTACCTAAATCGCGGGCGCTGGTAAAGCCGGCCATCAGCGTTTCACGGGCATGCGTTACGGCACGTGCCGTGCGCTCCGCGCGGCTTTCCACCAATACCTGTTCGTTCCAGCTGGTTTCATTGTAGGGATGTAAAAACAAGTGGGAGTGGCCCTCAATCATGCCCGGCATCAGCGTTTGCCCCTTCAGCTCCAATACCTGTGCATCAGCCGGTGCATGGATGCTGCCGGGTTCGCCCGCGGCTTCAATATGGTTGTTATTAATCAGCACCCACCAGCCCGGGTGTATATCGCGGCCATCAAAAACACGGTCGGGTTTTAATAAGGTATAGCGGGGTGCAGCGTTATTGCGCTGCGCTACGGCCCATGTTCCGCTTATGACGCAGATAAGAGCGAAAAGTAAATGTTTTTTCATGCCGTATAAATATAACAGATAAACGCTAACCTGTAACCGGCTTGTTAAATTCGCATAAACGATATTTACCGCAAACCAAATGCAGACAAATATTGTAGTTTGGATAATTCGGGTATCAGGTACTGAAAAGGCGCAGCCCCGAATTCTATTCAGCAGTATTTTAGTCCATCAATTGTACATGAAGCAACTTTTATTCTCAATACTCTTTTGTATGGTTATGGTGACGGCTTTTGCACAAACCGGCACCACAGATAGTACACAAAGGCTCACCGATACGGTTAAACATACCCGGCATAAGGTTTATAAATTTAAATTAAGCCAGGGGCTTACCCATGCGCCCGACAGTACCCAGGTAGTGCATAAAGCGCCGGGGTTTTCATGGGGGATTACGTTTTCCCGCTTCGATATTGGTTTGTCTACTTTGCTGGATAACGGCAGCTTTAAGCTATCGCCGCAAAATAATTTTTTACGCTACCGGTCATGGCGCTCGGTGAACGTGGGCTTCGATGTGTTGCAGGCAGGTTATCGGTTTACGCCATCATTTAAAATTTACCTCTCGGCAGGGTTCGACTGGACACACCTTTTCCTGCGCGATAACGTAACTATTTTAGAACATCAGCCGGTGCTTACCTACCGGGTGGATAACGTAAATTATACCAAAGACCGTTTTACGTCGAGCTACCTGCGTATTCCGCTATCGTTTGAATACCGCACCCGGTCGACCGACGAAGGCCGCTACTTTCATATCATTGCCGGGCCTGACATGGGCATTTTGCTGGACGGCAGCCTGAAGCAGGAAAGCGATGCTAACGGCAAGCAAAAGTTTTATAATAATTACAACTTCGCCCGTGTGCGCTATGGCGGTTTTGCCCGCGTAGGGTACGGGCCGTTTGGGGTATACGCAAAATATTACTTCAACGACATGTTTGTGAACAGCCCGGCGCAGGACGGCCTGAAAAGCTTCACCTTCGGGGGGATGTTCTTCTTTTAACACCTTTCAGGCCTTTAAGCGGGTGGATCATCAACTAAAAGCCTGTTAGCCTTAGCGGTTAACGGGCTTTCTGCTATATTTGCCCCTCATGGCAGCAACACATTCAATTTTAAAGGTTTCGGGCATCAGCAAACAGTATCAGGGCAAACAGGCTGCCGGCATTAAGCAAACAGATTTAAATATCAGTCGCGGACGTATTACGGCTATCATCGGCGAGAGCGGCAGTGGCAAAACTACCCTGTTGCGCCTGATTTACGGATTGCTGGCACCCGATGAAGGGAAAGTTGAATTTAAGGGCGACCGTGTGTGGGGACCGGATGAAAAACTGATACCCGGCCACGACGATATGAAAATGGTGACGCAGCACACCGACGACCTGAACCTGCATGCCCGTGTAGTGGACAATGTGGCCTCAATGCTGCCAAATACCAACTTACAATCCAAACAGGAAAAAACAGAACGCGCTTTGGAGCAGCTGCGTATGCTGCACCTGGCCGACAGGCGGATCGTGGATTTAAGCGGTGGTGAAAAGCAACGTGTGGCTATTGCCCGGGCGCTGGTAACACAGCCAGAGGTACTGCTGCTGGACGAACCCTTTAACCAGGTAGATGCTTCGTTCCGGGAGGGGCTGCAGCAGGATATCCGGGCTGTTGTGCAGGAGACGGGGCTTACCGTTATCATTGTTTCGCATGACCCTGCCGAAGTGCTGTCGATGGCGGATGAATTGCTGGTGTTGAAAGACGGGCAGGTTATTGAAACCGGCGAACCGGGAGAAATTTATCGTCAGCCGAAAAATCTGTATACCGCACGCCTGCTTACCAATTGCAATGTGTTTACCAGTGAGGAAGCCACAGGCCTGAACATCAATTCGAACGGTAAAGAGGTGGTGATATACCCGGAATGGATTGAAACCATACACAGCATTACGCCCAAACGCTGGAAAGTAGTAAAAGTGCTGTTCAAGGGTTTTTATGAACAGGTAACGGTTACCAACGGTAACGGATTAAACTTAAATCTTTTGAGTTATGCAGTAGGCCGCTATGAAGAGGGGGATGCTTTTAATTTGAAAATTAACCGGTACCTGATGTTTGAACAGATTACCGGTTAATTGCATAACATCACACTAAATATTCAAATAGGGTAGGGTCTTTGTTAATTTCAATAATATCAAAGCGGTTTTCTTCCATGCGCTGCAGTAACGGTGCGTAATCTTTGGCGTCTCTCAATTCGATGCCTACCAGCGCCGGGCCGCGTTCGCGCTCGGTCTTTTTGATAAACTCAAAACGGGTAATATCATCACCGGGGCCTAATACGTTGGTCACAAATAGTTTCAGCGCACCCGGGCGTTGCGGAAAGCGGACAATGAAATAATGCTTCAAACCTTCGTACAGCAGGGAACGTTCTTTGATTTCCTGCATACGGTCAATATCATTATTGCCGCCACTGATGATGCAAACCACTTTTTTACCTACCAGCTGCGCTTTGCACAAATCAAGCGCTGCCACCGAAAGTGCACCTGCCGGCTCTACTACAATAGCATCCTCGTTGTACAGCTTTAATATGGTGGAGCATACTTTGCCCTCGGGCACCAGCAGCATGTCATCCAATACGGCCGCACAAGTCTGATAAGTAAGCTCGCCCACACGTTTTACAGCGGCCCCGTCTACAAAGCGGTTAATCTCCGTTAAAGCAACCGGTTGCTGTGCCTGCAGTGCGCCATGCATAGACGGTGCGCCTTCCGGCTCAACGCCGATTAATGTAATGTTGGGTAGCTGCTGCTTTAAATAAGTTCCGGTACCTCCGGCCAGGCCGCCACCGCCAACAGGCATGATGACTACCTCTGCATCCGGTAAATCTTCTAAAATTTCTATGCCTACCGTTCCCTGGCCTTCCATAATGCGGTAATCATCGAAAGGGGGGATGAAAGTCATGCCGTTTTGCTGGGTATAGGCCAATGCCTCGCGCAGACAATCGTCAAAGGTATCGCCCACCAGCACGATTTCGATATTGCCGTTGCCAAACATCTGGGTTTGCTTTACCTTTTGGTTCGGGGTAATTTCAGGCATAAAGATGATGCCCCGCACGTTCATTCTTTTACAGGAAAAAGCCACGCCTTGTGCGTGGTTACCTGCACTGGCGCAAACCACGCCTTTGCTCAGCTGCTCAGGGGTAAGCTGGCTGATCATATTGTAAGCGCCCCTTAACTTGTAGGAACGTACCACCTGTAAGTCTTCACGCTTCAGGTAGAGTTCACAGTTATATTTTTCCGATAGACCGGCATTGTACTCCAGCGGAGTGCGGCGCACTACGCCGGTCAGTCGTTGTTTTGCGGCTTCAAAGTCCAGTAAGGGGAGCGTGTCCGTTTCCATAAGCTTTTATTTTGCCATGCGGTAAGCCACCAGGCCCAGCAGGTCGTCATCATTGATATCTAATTTATGATCGGCTAAAACTAAGAAACGTTTGTAGGTATCGTCTAATTCCGGCTTGTTTAATTTATGCCCTAAGCGATCCAAATGAAATTTAAGCGCGTGGCGGCCGCTGCGTGCGGTAAGCACAATGCTGGCGCTCGGAAAACCTACATCTTCAGGTTTAATAATCTCATAGGTTTCGCGATTCTTCAGAAAGCCGTCCTGATGAATACCCGAGCTATGAGCAAAGGCATTGGCGCCGACAATCGCTTTGTTGGGTTGTACCGGCATGCGCATTTGGGTGCTTACCATGCGGCTCAGCTCATATATTTGCTTGCTTTGAATGTTAGTATGCAGGTTTAATTGCTGGTGTGTTTTTAAAATCATCACCACTTCTTCAATAGAGGTGTTGCCCGCCCGCTCACCAATACCGTTAATGGTACCCTCAATTTGACGGGCGCCGTTTTGCAAACCGGCAACAGAGTTGGCGGTAGCCAGTCCTAAATCATTATGGCAGTGTACCGAAATGACGGCCTTATCAATATTTTTTACATTTTCTTTCAGAAAGCGGATTTTGCTGCCGTAAGTATCGGGTAGACAATAGCCGTTGGTATCCGGAATGTTGACTACCGTTGCACCCGCCGCAATTACGGCTTCCACCATTTTAGCCAGGTATTCAATGTCTGCACGACCGGCGTCTTCCGCGTAAAATTCCACATCCTCAACAAACTTTTTGGCATGTTTTACCGCCTCTACCGCACGAGACAGAATTTCTTCGCGGGTGCTGTTGAATTTGTATTTGATGTGCATATCAGATGCGCCGATACCTGTATGGATACGCGGACGCTTGGCATACTGCAGCGCCTCGGCAGCGGCATCAATATCACCTTTATGAGCACGGGTAAGCGCACAAACGGTAGGTTCCTTTACTGCTTTTGAAATTTCGACGACACTCTGGAAGTCGCCCGGACTGGATACCGGGAAACCGGCTTCAATAATGTCCACCCCCAGCGCTTCCAGCTCGCGGGCAATCTCAATTTTTTCGGGTGTCGTCAGCTGACAGCCGGGTACCTGCTCACCGTCTCTCAGGGTGGTGTCAAATACATAAACGCGGTTCGGATCGTGTAACATATTTTTAATTTTTTGGTATCAAGTAGTAAGTATTAAAAAGCTCTTGCTGCTTGATACTAAATACTTACTACCTGGTACTATTTTACTGCTATAAATCTTAATCTTTTATAATCGGCATACCACTGGCCGTTGTCGTTATAATCGGGTTCCAGGCGATTGGTAATTTCTTCCAGTATTTGCTGCCTTTCGGTTTCGCCGATGCCTTCAAAATAATTGCCGCCAAACATGGTGAGCCATTTGGCTACGCCCCGGCGGCCCTCCTGCAATTGTGTTTTACGGTCAAACAATACCGCAAAGCTGACACTGAAACCGTGTTGTTCCAGCCGGTGCGTATAATCGCCCAGCGACGGAAAGTGGAAATTCTCTACTGCCGCCTGCTGCTCATAGCCATGCTGCCTTAATACGGCGCGCGTAGCTGCAAGCATCTGCTGTATATTGCCCTTGCCGCCCATTTCGGCCACAAAGCGGCCGCCGGGTTTCAGGCTACGGTAAACGCCTTGCATCAGCCCATCCTGATTTAAAATCCAGTGCAGGGTAGCGTTGGAGAATACCGCATCAAACGTCTCATTATAGGATAACCGGGCGGCATCGCCCACCACGAATGACACCTCCGGAAACAACTGCTGCGCCTGCTCCACCATACTGGGGGAAGCATCTAACCCAATCACATCAGCGCCCAGCACATGCATCTGCTGCGTCAGGTGACCGGTGCCGCAACCTAAATCCAATATGGTTTCGCCTGGCTGTACTGCTAATTGTTCCAACAGACTTTCGCCGTATTGAAATACAAAAGCATGGTTTTGATCATAGAGTTCAGCGTTCCAGTTCATGCGTAGTATTTTATAAGTATTCGAGCACCTTTTGCCCCATCGCCTGGGTGCCTAAAATTTTGGCCCGGTCAGTATGTGTATCCGCAATATCGCCGGTGCGGTAACCTTCTTTCAAAGTCCGGTCGATGGCATCGGTAATGCGCTTGGCTTCTTCTTTCAGGCCAAAGCTGATTTCCAGCATCAGTGCCACAGATAGGATAGAGGCCAGCGGATTGGCTTTATCCTGACCGGCAATATCATGCGCCGAACCGTGGATAGGCTCAAAAAAGCCGGTACCATCACCTACCGAGGCCGAGGCCAGCATCCCCATGGAGCCGGCAATTTGCGAGGCTTCGTCGGTTAAAATGTCACCAAACAGGTTGGCGGTTAGTACCACATCAAACTTCTTCGGATTTTTAACCAGCTGCATGGCGGCATTGTCAATAAACATATGCTCGGTTTCTACGTCCGGGTACTGCTTAGCCAGTTCCTGCACCACCTCGCGCCACAGGCGCGAAGCCTCCAGCACGTTGGCCTTGTCTACCGAACACAGCCGCTTGCCGCGGGCTTGTGCAGCTTCATAGGCTTTCCTGGCAATGCGTTCCACCTCATAACGATGATAAATCATCAGGTCCGAAGCGGTATTGCGGTCTTCGCTGCGTTTCTTCTCTCCAAAGTAAACGTCGCCGGTTAGTTCGCGGAAGAACAAGATATCAGTGCCTCGCAATACTTCCGGTTTCAGGCTGGACGCATCCAGCAGTTCGTCAAACAGTATAATAGGGCGCAGATTGGCATACAGGCCCAGTTCTTTACGTATTTTCAGCAAACCCTGCTCAGGTCTTACTTTAGCCGAAGGGTCGTTATCGTATTTGGCGTGGCCCACTGCCCCGAACAGAATAGCATCGCTGGCTTTTGCTTTTTCCAGTGTTTCATCGGGCAATGGGTTGCCGGTCGCTTCAATAGCCGCATGACCCATCAGCGCCTCATCAAAAGTAAATTGATGGCCATAGGTTTGCCCGATTTTTTCCAGCACGGCTTTACCCCAGGTGGTTACCTCGGGTCCAATGCCATCACCGGGTATTACTAATATGTGTTTTTGCATGCGCCCTAACCCCCTAAAGGGGGAATTAAAGTGTAGAGATGTATGATTTAGT
>CAXTCH010000063.1:0-11954 GCA_964241945.1 uncultured Mucilaginibacter sp. | reverse complement strand
GTGATGCGGTAGATGACGCTGTGGATATTGTGCAAACGTATGTAGAGAAAGAGCGAAGCGGGCAGTTGGGATAGTAAAGTTTTCATATTCATGTCATTGCGAGGAACGAACCCATCGCATGCTGTACAGTGCGGTTATGCCCCTGTGTGGTGGCTTCGTTCTTTGCAATGACATTTCTATCGAGGCAGTTCAATCTTTTCTGCTTCTATTGGCTCTCCCTCCTCCTCCAGCATAAATCTCATCGGTTTTTCCGGGTCTTTGATAATTTCGAACAGAATATAACCCCATTTTTTCCAGAAGCTTTCCAGCACCTGGCCATAGGTTTTGGCTTGCCAATCATCAAACGGTGGTTTGGCGCTGTTACCTTTTAAAGGCAGGGCCTCGATGTCAAATTCGCCATGTAAGGCCATCACTTCATATTCGGGCAACCGGTTAAACAGGTAGGCTGAATAAAAAAACCGGGCGCACAATTCTTCAAACTGTATGGGATGCAGCGTTTGTCCGGCAAGTTTGGTCAGCAGGTCGCGGTGGTAAATGCGGTTGGCACCGTTATCCTGCAGGCAGATAATCAACCCAAAATCTTTCAGGCGGATGGAAAAGGTAAGCGTATTCACTTCATCGCGGTAGCTGAATTCGTTTTCGGCATTGTTTACCTGTGTTAACACCAGACTGAACGGGTTAAAGCCGTCAAAATTCAGCGGCAGGTAGATGCTTTGCAGCATGGTATGCAGGTAGCCAAATTTATGCTGCAATGCCTGCGATAAATGGAAGCCCTCGCCCATGGCATGTTGCTGGCGTATGCCGGCTTGTATTTCGTTAAAAATAATGCCGTACAACAATTTGCCCGCCCACTGAAAAAGCTGCATGTCACCTAATCCCTTTACTGCCGCGTAGCCTTGCTCAAAGGCATCGGCTATCCGGCTCTCCAGCGGCGCCAGGTATTGGTGGTTAATTTCGGTAGCGCAGGGAAGCTTTAGGTCTTTGTAACCGGTATAGCTTTCATCAAGCAGTTTTATGGCTTTATCTTCCAGCTGGTAGCGGCTCATCAGCCAGGCCGGGAACACCTGAATTTTTTCTTCCTCAGAGTGCAGGGGCTGCCCGCTTAAAAAGCAGGTGCCATTGCCAAAATTTAAACGCTCGAACGGGTGGTAAAGCTGTAACGACATTGCCGGCAAAGATACACAGCTTTTCAGCGATAAAATTTTAGCTTTGATTTTTAACATGAAACTGACGTACCGCCCCTTTGAACTGCACCTGAAACACCGGTTTACTATTTCAGGCTTTTCGCGTACAGCTACACCTTTAATGTTACTGCAACTGGAACATGAAGGGCATACCGGCTACGGTGAAGCTTCCATGGTGCCCTATATGGGTGAAAGCGTGGAAACCGCCACTCAGTTTATGAATAAAGTGGAGGTAAGCCGGTTTAGTTATCCGTTTGATTATGCGGAAATCATCAATTATCTGGATAGCCTTGCACCCGGCAACCCGGCGATTAAGGCAGCCATTGACATTGCTTTACACGATTTAGAAGGTAAACTCAAACAACAGCCTTGCTGGCAATTGCTGGGCAGCAACCCGGTGAAAATGCCGGTAACCAGTATTACGCTGGGCATAGATACGTCCGAAGTGCTGGCCCAAAAAGTACGCGAAGCAGAAGGCTTTAAAATAATTAAAGTAAAACTGGGCAGCGCCGATGACCGGCAGCTGATTCAAACCATCCGCAGCCTCACCCCGTTGCCGTTGTATGTAGATGCCAACCAGGGCTGGACCGACCGCAAGCAAAGCTTGGATTTAATTTACTGGCTGCATGAACAGGATGTGCAGCTAATTGAGCAGCCTATGCCCAAAACTGATGTGGATGGCAACGCCTGGCTTACCGCACACAGCCCTATCCCCATTATTGGCGATGAGGCAGTGCAGCGTTTGGGCGATGTAGAAAAGGCCCGGGGCGTATATCATGGCATCAATATAAAATTAATGAAATCGGCAGGGCTGTATGAGGCGCAGCAGATGCTTACTAAAGCACGTGAACTGGGGTTGAAAGTATTGATCGGCTGCATGAGTGAAACCAGTTGCGCCACCCTCGCCGCCGCAGCCTTGGCCCCGCAATGCGATTGGGCCGACCTGGACGGGCCATTCTTAGTAAGCAATAACCCCTTCGCCCGGCCGAAATTTGAAGAGGGTAAATATGTATTGAATAATGAGCCGGGCTTAGGGCTATCTTTAAAGTAGAATCATCTTTGCAGGTAATTATACATGTCCTTTAAAGTTCTTAGGCAATCTTCATGTGGACCAGTGAACTTTGATCAGAACAGGGAATAGTGCTTAATGATGCTTCTTTCTGGTTAATAAAGTGATGGCCAAGGCAGTAACTGCCGCACCAACCGCTACTTTAGTGAGAACGCCTTTGGGGTCGTGCTTCATTTCCGCTTTCCAGCCTTTCTCGGCAATAATGTCGGGAACGTGCCCTTGCTTAAAGTCGTCAATCAATCCCTCTACTACGTTGATGCGGTCGGCTAATAAGAGTGGCAGCCAGTGCCCGTAGCTGGATTCGCTGTATTTAAATGCAAAGCGACGCAACTTTCCGCTCAGGCCTGATGGGGGGACTGACGTACCCAACGTGGCGGTTAAGTAAGGCCGCTCGTTGGATTTGAGTATCTCTACGGTTTCCGGCTGCAGAGGCGGCCTATGCCAATTGATACGCTGATGATCATCTCCCGTGTAATTTTTCATGGGGTAGGTGGGCTCATTCTTGGGATCCGCATCTATGCCCCATCCTTTAATATCTTTATAGTTTTCAGGTATGGTTTCCATAATATGTTATTTAGCCGATGGCAATAAAACGGTTTTGATACAATTGTCCAGTTTATTGTTAAAGATACGATAGGCATCGGCTGCTTCTTCCAAGGGTACGCGATGTGTAATTATACCCTTCGGATCGAGGCGGCCTGCCTGTATATGCTCAATTAAACGGGGCAGCAAGCGCTTTACCGATGCCTGGTTGGCCCGGATAGTGAGGCCCTTATTAAGCACATTACCAATAGGCACCAGATTATCAGTTGGCCCGTACACCCCTACTACCGAAACTATACCGCCCTTTTTTACCGAATTGATAGCCCAGTGTAAAGCGGTAGCCGAACCGGCCTGTAACAGCAGCTTTTTGCCTGTAATGGTTTGAAGTGCCGCTCCTGAAGCATCGGCCCCTACGGCATCAATACATACATCGGCACCAAACCAGTCGGTGGTTTTTTTCAAAAATAATACCACATCACCGATAGACCTGAAATTATAAGCTTCACATTGCGCATAATTCCTTACAAACTCCAGGCGGTATTCAATATGGTCAATCACAATAACGCGGCCTGCACCAAACAGCCAGGCGCATTTGGCAGCCATAATGCCTACTGGCCCAGCACCAAATACCACTACGGTATCGCCGGTTTTAATGCCGCCCATTTCGGCAGCCTGGTAACCGGTGGGTACCACGTCGGTAAGCAGTAAGGCATCGTCATGGTCCATACCTTCGGGTATTACGGTTGGGCCTACATCAGCGTAAGGAACGCGCACATATTCGGCCTGACCACCGTCGTAACCGCCTGCGGTGTGTGAGTAGCCAAAAATTCCTCCTACTGCGGTGGCCTGGGAGTTAGATTCGTGGCAGTTGCCGTACAAGCCCTGCTTGCAAAAAGCGCATTCGCCACAGGCAATGTTAAAGGGTACCAATACGGTGTCGCCTATCTTTAGTTTTTGTACCAAAGGGCCAATCTCTTCTACTACGCCAATAAATTCATGGCCAAAAGTAGATCCTACCCGTGTGTCTGGTACTAAACCATGATATAAGTGTAAATCGGAGCCACAGATGCAGGAGCGTGTTACTCTTATAATGGCATCATTGGGGTGAAGTATCTCCGGCATCGGCTTTTCACTTACGCGAACCCGGCCCGGCCCCCGGTAATTGAGTGCTAACATATTTTAAGTAATTGTTTACAGGTAAATAAAGCAAGCCGGTCATCAGCAGATGTTCATCCCTTTCTGATGGCCGGCTTATGCATAAATTAAATTTTGATACCCAGCTTGGCGGCAATGTCTTTAAACATGTCCGGATCGTAGTCATCGGCACCAGGAGCAGTGAACTGTGGTTCCTCTTCCAAATCTGGTGGAGTAAAACCATCGGGAGCACCAAACACCACTTCTAATGGCTGGCCGTCTTCCGGGTGGTTACCGTTCCAAATCAGACCGGCTTGCTGAAAGTCGTCCTGGCTGTAGGTATAGAGCTTCAAGTGCAGCCCTTGTTTTTCAAATTTTTGCGTTTCAGGGAAAGCTTTATTGCTCAGCTCAGGCGTAGGTACCAGTTTGGTTACATTTACACCGGTTAAATATTCCAGTGCGCGGGCGTAAGCTACCACGTGCAGGCCGCCGCGGACTAACAAGTAACTTACCATTTCGCGGGCGGTCGGGTCGGTTACCATTTCATATACCCGCATTTTGTTGCCACGGGCACCGCATTCCAAAAAGAAGTTGTGCAACAAATCCAGTTTAAGATTACCGCTGTTAAATACGTTTTGACCGGTCCAGAAATTACCCATCGAGTCTACCGGCAGCGCAGTTTGTGCTGTTGAGGTAAAGTGGTAAGTGTTACGAAAATCGGTTGCCTCTTGCAGCGGACCGGGTACCGGGTCTTTACCGCGCTTGGTAGCACCGGTGAGCAGCAGGTTGATGGCATAGGTTACCGCTTCGATGTGACTGTATTCCTCGCCTGCAATGCTGGAAATTACATCATAAAAAGGGCGCAGGCGTTTACGGCCGCGAAAATTGAACGACTGAAATGTGTAATTCATCAGCGTTGACATTTCGCCAAACTTGCCGCCAAGCAGTTCCTGCAAGGCAGCTGCATCATTAGCGGAAGGATTTTTCGGAATCGGCAGATCAACCGCCATCTTGTCTAGTTTTAAAATCATATTATGTGTATTAATAACCGGTAAACTGTTTGAACAGGGTACGATGCTAAAAGAGAAAATTGAATGCTGAGTGTTAATTGTCTGATTAAACCAACAAGAAAGAAAAGCTAAAACAGATTAGTGGAGATCGGAAAGTAGGTGCATTACCTGCACAGTTAATAAATAACCCTGTGTTATTGGTATTGTTTAAATTATTTAAATATAAGTTAACAGGGTGCTGGCTGTTAGATAACCGTGTTAAAATATAATTGCGCATGACAGAAAATAAGCAGGCCACTTAAAAATATGTATTTTAAGTGGCCTGCTTATACCTTGATGTGCCTGAATGGCTATGCCTATATTGGCCGATTAATTAAACGAAGCTCTAAACTCCAATGGCGAAAGGCTGGTTTTATTTTTGAATAGTTTGCTGAAGGATTGTGAATGTTCAAACCCCAAAGCATAAGCTATTTCACTTACCGAAAGGCCAGTGGTCGACAGCTTTTCTTTGGCCAACTCAATCAGCTTATCGTGTATGTGTTGCTGGGTGTTTTTACCGGTCAGTACTTTGAGCAGGCTGCTCAGGTAGCTGCGCGATACATTCAGGGTATTGGCGATGTATTGTACTGTGGGTAAACCAGTTTTTATTAAACCCTCACTGGTAAAACAGGCCGTCAAAACTTCTTCCAGGCGAGCTAATAGCTGATGGTTGTTGATCTTGCGGGTAATAAACTGGCGATGATAAAATCGCTCTGCATAGGTAAGCAGCACTTCCAGTTGGGCTACTATCAAATCCTGACTAAACTTGTCAATATTAGTGCGGTATTCCTGCTCCATTGTTTGGATAAGGTTAACGATCGTCAGCTCTTCTTTTTCCGACAGAAATAGTGCCTCGTGTACCGAGTAATCAAAATATTCATACTGCCTGATTTTTTTTGCCAGCGGCGTGTTCCACAAAAAGTCGGGATGGACCAGCAGAAGCCATCCCGAGTGTTGTATTTCCGTGCCCGGCTCCCGCTCTATCCCAAAAACCTGTCCCGGCGAAATGAAGAACATCGTGCCTTCGTCAAAATCATAGGCCTGCTGCCCGTACTTCATTTTCGCATTGAAATTCCGTTTCAGCGAAATAGAATAGTAATCGAATACCATACTCAACGGTTTGGTCTCTGGCACCTGCGTAATCGAGTCAAAATTAATTACACTGATTAAAGGGTGCTCCGGCTTGGGGAGGCCCATCAGGTGATGGTATTCGCTTATGGTTTTAATCCGGTAGGGTTGCAGCGCTGACATGATACAAAGTAATTAACTTTGTTGATAAGCGGCGGCAAAGTCTTTGGCAAAATCTGTCAGCTTCACCTGGCCTAACGTGGGTTGGTGGCGATAGTAATCTTCAAACAGTTCACCGGTATGCATAGCAGCATTCATTTCTACAAAACCGCTTACTACCGGTTTGGGCATTCCGATACCTTCTAAACTACTTTGCAGCTGCTCATCACTGATGCGTATCCATTTCAGATCGGGCTTGCCAATAGCTTCGCCTAAAATAGCAGCCGCTTGGTTGCAGGTCAGTTCCTCGCTGGCTACATAGCGTATTTTTATGCCGGTAAACTGCGTTTCCAGTTCTTCGGCAACCGCTGAGGCAATATCGGCAGGCGAAACCCAGGGAATCAAGTCCTCATCGCCATAATTGGAAGCAATAGCGCCGGTATGTTTAATAACCTGTACAAAACTATACAGATTGTAATAAAAACCAACAGGCCGCATAAAAGCAATCGCTATATCGGTTAGCTGACTCAGGATGCCTTCAACCTCATGATGGGCCAGCAGCAAGCCTGAATTTTTGTCCATGTGCGCACCAATACTGCTTAAATGCACTACCTTCTTCACGCCCGACTGCCGGATGGCTTCTGCATAATTACGCGCAATGCCGGTCCAGTAAGTCATGTTGTCAACATTGGGGTCGAAAAAGTTGTAAGGCGGTACCATGGTATATACCGCATCGGCGCCGGTAAAGGCAGCCGTTAAAAAGCCGATGTCCTGCATGGTGCCTATGGCAGCCGTAGCGCCTAAAGCCTCAATATCTTTTTGCTTTTCAGGATTACTGCTGATAACGGTAACCGAATGCCCCTTTTGCACCAGTTCCTGCGTAAGCGGCTGGCTGATGTGTCCTAATGAACCTGTTACAATGATTTTCATATTACTGATTTTGTGTACAACAAAGGTCAGTAAGGGCCCAGAAACTTTTGTAACCGAATGTTCGGTTGTTGTAGCCAAATGTTTGATTTAGCCCATAGAGGGAAAACTCTGTAATTAATCAAAAAAATTAAGTACAAAAAAAATCCCCCTCGGTTCGGAGGGGGGGGGGTTTATTGATTCGTTTTGGAGTAGATAACGTTGAGTTTGATATTGTAGCCTGAGGTTTTGTCGCTGCCTACAATGATGCTCCGCCCGGCCATTTGTGCGGTAGGTGAAATATCTACCGAACTTTTATTGGTGGTATCTACCGGAACAATATAAGTGCCATAATCGGGGAAGGTGCCGTGCAACAGGCCTTGCAGATAGCCGGTCACGATGAAATGATAGGACAGCAGGGTTTGACTGAAATACCCGTCAAAAATACCTACGCTTTGAAAATACGGGTTACCTGTGGTGGCATCCGGAAGCTGGATTACCTGCTTGGAAATATTATACCGGTACACAGATAGTTTAGGCGCTGCCACAAAAGGTATGGTGGAGCCCGTTGCCGGCGTAATTACCAATTCGGCCCGGTTAAGCACTACCTTGGTTAAATCGCTGGTACCGAACAGGGTGGTTAAATTCGGAAACGCTACTTTAGCGCGGGTGCCGCCTAAACCCTGCAGATATACCAGGTTATTTGAGGCAGTGCTGTTTACGGCATTTAATACCGTTGAGCTAAAATTGTGCTTAATTTGAGCCGCATGCAAAGCCGATACAAAAGGCAGGGACACCATAGCGGTATCAATAATGGAGCCGTTTACGGTTTTATAATAAACATCCACATGGCTTGAATCCAAATTCAGCATAATGTTGCCGCCGTTACCGGTTTGATTTTGATCTAAGGTAAGATACAAGCCTTTAACCGCTGCCTGAAAAATAGCAGGATACGACAGCTGATTGGAAGTAGCATTAAATAAAATCCGGTTGATAAACGCGGTACTCACCGGTACCCGGAGCTGTGGCAGTACCTTCTTTAAGGTATCGGGCTTACCGGTTACAATATCGGTAATTTTAAAAGTAGTATGCGTGTAAGCCTTAAAGCTACGGCTTCCTAATAATGGAGTAAGTGTTTTCCAGCTCTTATTATTGTAATAAGCAGTGCCGCTTGTCAATTGCTCGTCTAACTGATAGACGTTGATTTTGTAATTGGAGTTCAGCGAGTCGCCGTAAAAGCCGTCGTTATAGCGCAACACCAGCACTGCCGAATCGGTGGTGAGAGAACCGTTGGGCAACCCGTAAGCAGCCCCCGAAGGCAAGTTCAGTGCGGCAGCAACGTTGGCCTCGGTGGTACCAAATATAGGGTCTTTAAAATAAGACAGCGGTGTTTTGGCCAAACCTGAGGTTAATACCGAATCTACCAACTGGGTATTAACCGTGATGTTATTATCTACCAATTGCGTACCGTTGGTTTGCTGGGCTGCAGTAGCCGGCAAACTCACCGAGTTTTCGTTTTTGCAATTGCTGAAAAGAAAAAGACTTATCAACAGGGTTAATAAGTCTAATCGAAAAAATCTCATATAGGGTTTCAAATCTTATCCAACGTTCACCAGTTCGTCGCTGGTAATTTCGTCGTAAAAATTGTAATAATTTTCGAAATCTGCAGTAGAAGAATAATCTAAAACAGGTTTTTGACTGTTTTTAACATTATTTAACACTTCTTCTTCCAGGTTTTCGCTTGCCAAAACAATGGCATCCGAGTATTTAATTGCACCTGCATACAGCGCATTGCTGTTGCCCGGCTGATAGGCTTCGGTATGCTCCTCCGTCATATCAGACATGATTGCTTTTTGTGCAAAACCCGCCGCTAATGCCTCATTGAACGACTTTTCGTAAATTGAATATACCACCTTTGAGTGCTTAAAGGTAGGATCGTCTTTATAAGAAGTTTTTAAATAAGCCGGTACCAAAGCGCTCATCCAGCCATGGCAGTGAATAACATCGGGCGACCAGCCCAGCTTCTTCACGGTTTCCATAGCGCCTTTACAGAAAAATATCATGCGTTCATCATTGTCGGCATAAAATTTACCATCCTTATCATTGAACACATGCTTGCGCTGAAAATACTCGTCATTATCCAGAAAATATACCTGCATACGGGCTGAAGGTATAGAGGCTACTTTGATAATTAAAGGGTTATCATTGTCATCGATGATAATGTTCATCCCCGACAAACGAATTACCTCATGCAAACGGTTACGGCGCTCGTTGATGTTGCCGAAACGCGGCATCAGGATACGGATTTCAAAGCCTTTGTCTTGCATGGCCTGCGGAAGCTGGCGGGTAATTTCAGAAATTTTTGTGAGTTCAAGGAAAGGCGACATTTCATGAGTTATAAACAAAAGCTTAGATTTACCCATCTCCAATCAGTATTAAGTGTGTATTAAGAAATCAAAAAAAATTGAGTGTGCAAATATACACATTATTTTAGCTTTTATCAACCATTTATCCTAATACTTCTTGCAAATACTTGCTGAATTACACAACTTAGCCCACTTTTTACTTTTGTTTATACCTTGAAAATTTTTACTACCAAAAAAGAGGTAAGCGACTACCTGGAGGAGGTTCGCCTAAATCAGCAAACCATTGGTTTTGTGCCTACTATGGGGGCCTTGCACCAGGGCCACCTGTCGCTGATTGCCCGGGCCCGCCAGGCGTCTGATGTTACCGTATGCAGCATTTTTGTAAACCCTACCCAGTTTAACAACGCTGCCGACCTTGAAAAATATCCCCGCCCTATTGAAAAGGATATAGAATTGTTACAGCAGGCCGGCTGCCATGTGCTGTTTAACCCGCAGGTAAATGAAATGTATGCCGAACATGACCCCTGGCATTTAGCCATCGGCGAACTGGAGCACCTGCTGGAAGGCAAGTTTCGCCCCGGGCATTACCAGGGCGTTACCCAGGTGGTATATAAGCTATTTGATATAATAAAGCCCGACCTGGCTTTTTTCGGTCAGAAAGATTACCAGCAGGTTTTAGTGGTGAACCGTATGATTGAGCTGCTGCACCAACCTGTAAAAGTAATAATGTGCCCTATTGAGCGCGAGCCTGACGGATTGGCCCTTAGTTCACGCAATGTACACCTTACGGCCGATGACCGGCGGCATGCGCTGGTACTGCACCGCGCGCTTGATTATGTAAAAACGCATTTCAATCCCGAAAACCTGGCGGCCCTGCAGCAGCAGGCTGGAGAGATGATCAGTGCCGAGCCGGGCGTAACACTGGAGTATTTTGAACTGGCCGATGCCGAAACCCTGCACCGTGCAGGTAGTACCACCCCGCATTTGGTAGCTTTAACAGCCGCTATGGTGGGGAATACGAGGTTGATTGATAATGAAATTATAAAAGAATGATTAGCAGGTGTTCAATTAAACATCAACTGCAATTGGCTATGTATCGCCTTTTTTACTTTGTATTTTAACCAAACCCGATATATTTACTGCTACATTCTAAAACTTATCGCAATATGTCTGACAACGAACAACTGATTTGGAAGGGTTCACCTTCGCAACTAAAAAACCTTGGCCCGTTTATTTTATGCATTTTATTCAGCTGGCTGATTTTCCCCGTTTTTATTGCCATCTGGCTGTACCTGAAAACCAGTTCTACCAAATTTGAAATTACAAATGAGCGTATTATTGTAGGCCGAGGGGTGCTTAACCGGATTACCGAAGAGGTGGCTATTTATAAAGTAGTGGATACCGAGATACAGGAACCTTTGCTATATCGTTTGGTCGGCCTGTCTACAGTGCGCTTCTTTGTAGTAGGTGACAGAACTAATTTTGCAATTTTGATTGATGGCGTTAAAAATGGCCAAATGCTTCGGGATGAGGTGAGAAAATACCGCCAGCCTTCCAATTCCCTGCTTAATGATGCACTGATTAACCGGCTTTAGCAAATCGGCAGGTTTACGCAGTTTTTTAGTCCCATCATAAATAGCCTGAAAACGAAAAAAGGACAAAGGATGATAATTATCCTTTGTCCTTTTTTCGTTTATTATCTGTCCCTCAGCTTAGGCTTCGCGTGCGCTCTCCGGTACTTCTTCCTCGCGGAACAGTTTGGCGCTGAAGAAATCGTTATTCATGCGGGCAATGTTGGTCAGTGTAATTTCCTTAGGGCATTCGGCTTCGCAGGCGCCGGTATTGGTGCAGTTACCAAAGCCTTCGGCATCCATCTGGGCTACCATGCTTTGTACGCGGCGCCAGCGCTCGGGCTGCCCTTGCGGTAGCAGTGCCATTTGCGAAATTTTGGCCGATACAAACAGCATAGCCGAAGCATTTTTACAGGCAGCCACACAAGCGCCGCAGCCAATACAGGTGGCCGAGTTAAAAGCTTCATCGGCAATTACCTTCGGGATAGCAATTTCGTTGGCATCGGGCACACCACCGGTGTTAACCGACACATAGCCGCCCGACTGCTGAATCCGGTCAAAGGCTGAGCGGTCGACCGCCAGGTCCTTAATTACCGGGAAGGCCGCAGCACGCCAGGGTTCAATGGTGATGGTCTGGCCATCGTAAAAGCTGCGCATGTGCAGCTGGCAGGTGGTAATTGCCCGTTTCGGCCCATGCGGACGGCCATTGATATATAAGGAGCACATACCGCAAATACCTTCGCGGCAATCGTGGTCAAAATGGATAGGCTCATCACCGGCGTGTATGAGGCTTTCATTTACTACATCCAGCATTTCCAGGAATGACATATCCGCCGAAATGTTATTGGCTTTGTAAGTAACAAACTTGCCAGCAGTCTGTGCATTTTTCTGACGCCAAACTTTCA
>CAXTCH010000062.1:7048-11975 GCA_964241945.1 uncultured Mucilaginibacter sp. | reverse complement strand
TGTTTATCTGGCCATGATTCTGTTCATTTTTATTGTGTTGAATGTGATATGCCGCCTGGCTAAATTTAGTCTCCTAAAATATTTGGCGTATATTAAGGAGGAAATTCTGATTGTGTTTGGTACATCATCCTCCGAACCCGTATTGCCCAGCATGATGGAGAAGATGGAGAAACTGGGCTGCGCACGTTCGGTGGTCGGCTTGGTGATTCCAACCGGATATTCCTTTAACCTGGATGGCACCACCATTTATCTGTCAATGTCGGTCATCTTTTTAGCACAGGCTTTTCATATTCCGCTTACCTGGGAGCAACAGCTAACTATTATCGGCATTTTAATGGTGACTTCTAAGGGGGCCGCCGGCGTAACCGGCAGCGGATTTATTGTGCTGACTTCCACTTTATCGGCTATTAAGGTGATTCCGGTGGAAAGTGTGGCGATTTTATTGGGGGTAGACCGCTTTATGTCGCTGGCCCGCGCGCTTACCAATGTAATTGGCAATGGCATTGCTACCATTGTTGTGGCCGAAAGCGAAAAGGCTTTTGACAAAGAGAAGTATAACGAAGCAGTACAGTCCCTGTAAGCGTTTTCAGGTTTCTAAATCATTTTTCGCCGGCCGGCGTTCTTTATAGGCTGAATAAATGATTTAATCGTATGAATTTACTCAAAACCTCATTAACCAAACTAACCGGCGCTAAGGCCATCGGCGCTGAAGCAAAGGGCGCTACCGCCATTGGTGCCACTGCGGTGGGTGCTTCGGCTATAGGCGCTACCGCCGTAGGTGCAGCAGCACTGGGCGCTTTTGCTTTAGGCGCATTAACCGTAGGCGCTGTCGCCATAGGTGCACTGGTTATCGGACGTGTGTCCATCAAACGGATGTTAATTAAAGATTTACAGGTGGGTACGCTGACGGTGGAAAAGCTGGTCGTGCGCGAAAAAGAAGTGAATAATGTTGCTAAGGCAAATTTAAGTACTGATATAAGCGAGGTTTAACTTAATCCAAAAGTCAAAACCATATTAAGTCAGGTTTATCGGAGCTAATAAACTAAAGCACAGAAATGCGCTTAATAACTGATTCCGTACCTACTACGATACGTACAAAGTAAAAGCCACTGGTTAGCTTATTATTAAGGTAATAAGTAAACTTTTGCTCGCCGGGTTCAACACGCTGAGAAAACAGGGTGGCTACATTGTTGCCCAGTACATCCAGGATTTTGATAGTAACGTTGGTATTGCGTGCTACCGTATATTTAAGATTAATTTGATCAACGATAGGATTAGGATACACCTGTACATTACTCAGCGTTTTATCATCGGCGGCTTCTTTAGTCGGTGAGGGCTTAATGACAAAAGTTTGCGCAGGCCTGAACTGCGGAAAGCTGGTTTTTAAACCGTTCTTGAACAGCGAGGTTTTACTTTTGGCTTTAGCATGCAGCAAGTAGGTAGTATCGGCCCTGAGGGGTACGGCAAGGGCAATATTGATGGATATCGCTACTGCGAGCATCATTATCCATGAAAATATTTGCGTAAACCTTTGCCCCATATATTTAGATTGCTTGCGAATTTACAAATAAAGCTGCGATGAACAGCAGGTTTTGTATTTTTGCCCGCTGATTTTAACACAATTTAACAATTGATTGTTTACTACTCATTGCTGCCTGTTTTATTGCAGGCGGTAGTACAGTGTTAATGTTACAGCCTGTTCTATATATTCATTTGATACTGTTTACAAATTAAACGTGGCACACCACAAGGACCTTCAAAAATTAACCGTTGCCGGACTATTGATTAGTTTGGGTATAGTTTATGGCGATATCGGTACATCGCCTTTATATGTATTTAAAGCCATAGTTGGCAAGCAAGGCATTTCAGAGCTATTAGTGCTCGGCGGTGTATCCTGCATCTTCTGGACATTAACCCTGCAAACTACTATCAAGTATGTAGTCATCACCCTGCGCGCCGATAACAAAGGCGAAGGGGGCATCTTCTCTCTGTTCTCGTTGGTGAGGCGGCGGGCCCGGTGGCTTATTATTCCGGCTATTGTAGGCGGCTGTGCGCTGCTGGCTGACGGTATTATTACACCGCCCATCAGTATTGCTTCCGCTATTGAGGGGTTGGTTATGGTGCCTTCTCTTTCAAGAGAGTTCGTTCCGGGCAGCGAACTGGTTATCACTATTGTAATTGCCATTATTACGTTTCTGTTCCTCATTCAACAGTTCGGTTCTTCAACCGTAGGGAAAGCCTTCGGACCTATTATGTTCCTTTGGTTTACCATGATGCTGGTACTGGGGCTATCTTACATTGTTAAGGCGCCTTATGTGCTTGAGGCTTTGAACCCGTACTATGCGATCAAATTACTTACTACCGATACCAAAGCATTTGCCATATTAGGCGCTGTTTTTTTGTGTACTACAGGGGCCGAAGCGCTGTATTCAGATTTAGGGCATTGCGGCCGCACCAATATCCGGGTAAGCTGGGTGTATGTAAAAACCTGTTTGGTGGTAAATTATCTGGGTCAGGCGGTGTGGCTGCTGCAACACAAGAGTACGCCGATAGACTTAAATCAGCATAATCCGTTTTATGAAATTATGCCGCCCTCCTTCCTGATCTATGGCATCGGTATCGCCACTGTGGCGGCCATTATTGCCAGCCAGGCGCTCATTACAGGATCATACACCCTCATTGCTGAGGCGGTACGTTTAAATTTGTGGCCAAAGGTGAAAATTAATTATCCGTCGGAACAGAAGGGTCAGCTGTATGTACCCAGCCTGAACTGGCTTTTGGGCTTGGGCTGTATTGGTGTGGTATTGCTGTTTAGAAAATCAGACAACATGCAGGCGGCTTATGGTTTAAGTATTACTATTGCCATGCTGATGACCACTATCCTGGTGTCCCGTTTTTTACGTCGCCGCAAGGTTCCGCGTTATCTGATCAATACGTTTTTGCTGGTATATGTACTGATTGAAGGCACCTTCCTGTGGGGTAATTTAGGTAAGTTTGTAGAAGGCGGCTGGTTTACCGTGAGCATAGGCAGCCTGCTGTTCTGCGTAATGTGGACCTGGCACAGCGCCCGAAAAATCCGTAACCGTTATATCAAGTTTGTGGAGATTGAGGATTACTACAAAATTATAAAGGAACTAAGTGAAGATGAAACCGTGCCTAAATATGCTTCACAACTGGTGTATTTAACCAGCGCCAACTTCAACTCGGAGGTAGAATCAAAAATTATTTATTCCATATTACAAAAGCAGCCCAAACGTGCGGATATGTACTGGCTGGTGCACGTGGACGTAATGGATGAGCCTTATACCCTGGATTATGAGGTAGATTTCCTGGTGCCGGGTAAACTCATCCGTATCGACTTTAAATTAGGTTTCCGGGTGGAGCAACGCATTAACCTGCTGTTCCGCAAAGTAGTGGAAGACTTGGTGAAGAATGGCGAGATCGATATTACCAGTCAGTACGAGTCATTAAACAAGCATAAAATTGTGGGCGATTTCAGGTTTGTGGTAATTGAGAAACTGATTACCCGTTCCAACAAATTACCTTTTTACGAAACGCTGGTAATGAACTTGTATACTTACCTGAAGCATATGAGCCTATCAGAAGAACGTGGCTTTGGCCTCGACCAAAGCTTTGTTACCGTAGAAAAAGTACCGCTCATGCTTGCCGACCCGGAAGTAATTCAAATACACCGGATACAATAGAGGTAAAAACGAGATTCAAGAGACCAGAATTAATATTTTTTAAGTAATAAAAGCAGAGGGCCGGTGTTTAACACCGGCCCTCTGCTTTTATTGTTAATTTATTAGGTTCTCCTTAATAGTTTGAGAATCTGTTACCTGGGTAATGCCTGATTTTCGGGCCGCCCCAATACGCTGTGTTTATAACCATAAGTGGCGTACACCACTAAGCCGATAACCAGCCATATTAAAAACCGCAGCCAGTTGGTATAGCCCAGCTCCGTCATCAGGTAAAAACAGCTCAGTAGACCCAGAACAGGGATAAGCGATAGTTTTTTAATAAACGCCAGTACCGTTAAAGTAGCCGACAGTATAATGAACAGAAAGAAGGGAAAACGCTCGTGTGCGTTTTCGGCCTGAAACAAGCCTTTTAACGGCTGCCAGAAGATGATGATGCCTGCAATAAACAACACCGGTGCAATCCATTGCGAATTGATATAAGGTATCTGAAAACGTCCTGCACTTTTCTGTTCCCGTGGCAGCAGCAAAACGCCGCCGCATACCAGTACAAAGGCAAACAGGGTACCGATGCTGGTTAAATCGGTCACTTCGGTAAGGTTCATGAACAGGGCAGGCGTAGCTACCACAATACCGGTAATGATCGTAGCAAAGGATGGGGTATGATATTTGGGATGAATACGCGAAAAGGCTTTAGGCAGTAATCCATCGCGGCTCATGCTCATCCAGATACGCGGCTGACCCAATTGAAAAATAAGCAGTACGCTGGCAGTAGCAATTACTGCGCTGATGGAAATAATATAGCTGATTTTTTTAAGCCCGATTTTAGCAAATACAAAAGCCAGCGGATCGCCTACCTGCAAGTCCTTATAATTGACCATGCCCGTGAGCACCAGCGCAATCAACACGTATAACACGGTGCAAATAATAAGAGAATATATCATCCCCCTCGGTAAATCGCGTTGCGGGTTTTCACATTCCTCAGCGGTGGTAGAGATGGCATCAAACCCGATATAGGCAAAAAATACACCTGATACGCCCTTCATTACCCCGCTGAAACCGTTGGGTAAAAACGGATGCCAGTTGGCAGGTGTGATATAAAAAAAGCCCAATACAATAACGGCTATTACGATGGCAATTTTTAGCATCACCATGGCATTGGTGGCCTTTTTGGTTTCGCGGATACCGATATAAACCAAATAGGTAATGATAATGACAATCAGCAAAGC
>CAXTCH010000062.1:0-6948 GCA_964241945.1 uncultured Mucilaginibacter sp. | reverse complement strand
TTACCGATGGCGTATTCCATCAATAAATCCCAGCCGATAATCCAGGCAATCAGTTCGCCAAATGAGGCATAAGCATAGGTATAAGCGCTGCCGGCTACCGGAATGCGCGAGGCAAATTCGGCATAACACATGGCCGAAAAGCCACAGGTAATAGCCGTGAGGATAAAAAGGATGGTAACCCCGGGTCCACCGTTAAAGGAGGCCTCGCCGATGGTAGAAAATATACCGGCGCCTACCACAGCGGCAATCCCCATCAGGGTTAAATCTTTAACTTTAAGTTCTTTTTTAAGTTGGTTGTCAGAGCCGGAATGCTCACCGTCGCCAAAACCGCTGGCTACATCGGCTAAAATTTTATCAACAGACTTTCTGCGGAAGATACTATTCGACATTTAGATTTTTAGAAATTGCACCCGAAAGCCAAACCTAATCATTTTTTTTGAGCTGTAATGCCTTCAATTCTCTTTAATTTGCAGTATGAATACCCGTTTGCTTAATGTTTTACACCAATTACGCCTGTTTTTTGTGCCTTACCTGATTATTATTATCACTTGCATTATAATTAAGCTTACACATACCCGCGCCGAAATTTATTTTGCCGTTAATGCCCGCCATTATCCCTGGGCCGATTCTATATTCCCTTTGGTAACGCATTTGGGCGACGGTTTTATGCTGGCACCTATCGCCATTTACTTTCTACTCACCAGTTACCGTAAATTAGTATTGTTCGCTGGTGGCTTTGCTGTTACCGGTATCCTGATACAGGTGGTTAAGCGCATGTTTCATTCTCCACGGCCTAAAGCTTATTTTTCCGGCGACCTCACCCATATTTATTTCGTAAAAGGGCAGGTAATTTTGATGAATAACAGCTTTCCCTCAGGGCATACCGTTACGGCGTTTATGGCAGCAACGGTGTTGGGGTACTTATCAGTTACCAAGCGGTGGGGGTTTATTTATCTTATTCTGGCTATTGCGGTAGGCTACTCGCGTATGTATCTGAGCGAGCATTTTTTTGAAGATGTGGTAGCTGGTTCTATTATCAGTGTAATGTCTACCGTGATGTGGATTACCTGGATGGATGGGCGGCCGTTTATGCATTCAATGAAGTGGGGCCGGGGGGTGCTAAGAAGGTAGTGGTTGCAAAGCCAGTTTTAATGGGGGGGCTGAATTTTGGGGATTATAAATCCGGACTAACATAATAATTAAGCCATGATACAAGGGGAAACATACGTAGAGATGGTTACCAAATATTTTGGTTTTCTTGCTATTGAATTTAATCTTGTTTTGACTGAAATAACCACCAATGGTAACTATTTTTATCAGTTACGATATGCAAATGCGGAAAAAGCAGTCACTATTGCATATGAGAACATTGAAGATTATTTAACTGTGTACGTATCGTTACTTCAAAGCGGTAGATTGCCAAATTACGACAATAAAACAAAGACCCTGCATTTAAATCGATTGGATAAAGAAATTATCCCCAATCTAAGTAAGAAAGAAATCGACTTAAACAATAAGCTTTTTTCGGGTTTTAAAACAACTAATGTATTGGAAAGAAAAATCTTGAAATCAGCAAAAGATTTGCGCTTATGTTTTAAGTATGTTTAACAATTTCTATTATGTTAATCCGGATTAACTGAGTGCGGTGATAATACTAACCCCAAGCTGAACACACCCCATGAGTGCAAGTGCTTGCCGTACCAATTTAAATAAGGGGTGTGTTGGTGCGTTTAGCAATTTTAAATCATGTTAGTCCGGATTTATAAATCCGGACTAACACTTAGGCGATTTACAACCTCCGTAGCTGACGTTTAATTAACTGGCCGCTTCTTTCTCAACACCCGCACAAGCAGTATAAACAACAAGATAAGTACAATCCCGCCGATAATTAATCCCAGTTTGAGCGCTTTATGCATGCCGGTGAACTGGCCGATTAGTGTATATTGGTCGTCGCGGTTAAGGTCGGGCGCAAATTTGATGGAACTGAAAAAGTCTTTCAATTCTTTAGCGACCACTTCTTTTTGCACGTCGTTATACAAAAACTGAAAGGTGTATGTATAGTCTTTGGTATAAACCACCCTGAATTGCCGGTCCTGAATGCCACTGCCGGTATCGACCTGTAAAACGAAGTCGCGCGCTATGAGGTTGTTATTAACGGTGGTGTCATGATCGTTGATAACATTTGAGCGCTTGGCGCTGGCCAGTAACTTGTTTTCGTAGCCCAGTAATACCTTGTTGAGGTCTTTTTCGCGTTTTAAAGGCCGGCCCGGCGGATTGGCTGCGCGCACGACCTGTACATAGCCAAACACTGTGCGACCCGAAAAAATTTGCTGCCCTAAAGTGTCGAGTTTTGTATAATCTTTAGGAAGTGAAACGGTAACCGTGCTATCAATTTTAACAGGCTTGGTAACTTGCGAAAAAGCTGACAAGCCGCATAGCAGCATAGTCAGCAGAAAGGTTGATTTCTTCATAGGTGTTAGAATAACTTGATAATCAACGCTTTTGTTTGTAAAGTGAGCAGGGGGTGGCAGAAAGGGCTTGAAAAACAAACCGTTAAAATCACCAAACGCTGCCATATACATAGCAGCGTTCGGGACAAATGAGGTAACAGAAAACTTATATCTTTTCCAGTTCCTGCTTTACAAAAGCAGCCAGTTCCTTTACATAATCAGCGCTAAAATCGAACTTAATGCCGGCCGTTTCATAAATCTCCTTGATGGTTTTGGTATAACCTAACTTCAGGGCGTCCAGGTACTGTTGCAGGCCTTTTTCAGGGTTTTCTTTATAATTTTTCCACACGGCAATAGCGCCTAACTGGGCCATACCGTATTCAATGTAGTAAAACGGTACCTCAAAAATGTGCAGTTGCTTTTGCCACAGGTTAGCTTTGGCATCTTCCAAACCGCTCCAGTCTACAAAGCCAGCGCCAAAGCGGCTGTAAATTTGCAACCAGGCTTCTTCGCGCTGCGCATTTGTTTGGTCAGGGTTGGTATAAATCCAGTGCTGAAACTGGTCGACAACGGCTACCCAGGGCAGGGTTTTTAATACATCCACCAGTTGGTCGCGTTTAGCGCGTTTCAGTTCCTCTTCGTTTTTAAAGTACACATTCCAGTTGTCCATAGAAATCAGTTCCATCGACATGGACGCCAATTCGGCTACTTCTGACGGGCAGTGCTTAAAATCGTTCAGTTCCAAATCTGCAGTCAGGAAGGTGTGCACTGCGTGGCCGCCTTCATGCACCATGGTAGTCAGGTCGCGAAAGGTATTGGCTGAATTCATAAAGATGAATGGTGCGCCGGTTTCAGCCAGCGGATAGTTGTAGCCGCCCGGCGCTTTGCCCTTGCGGCTTTCTACATCAAACAAGCCGTTATCTTTCATTACCTGCAAACGGCTGCCCAGGTAGGGGTTAATAGCATTAAAGCACTCGATGGATTTGTTAATCAGGTCTTCGCCGTTAGCAAAAGGTTTTAAGGGCGCTTTACCGGTGATATCTACATCCGTATCCCAGGGCCGCAAAGCATCCAGTTGTAAAGCCTCCTTACGCTTATCCGCCTGCTCGCGCAGGATGGGTACAATTTCCTTTTCGATAGCCTCATGAAAATCGTAACAATCCTGCGGGGTATAGTCAAAGCGGCCCAACGCCTGAAACATGTAATCCCTGAAGTTGGTAAATTCTGCATTCAGCGCTACCTTGTGGCGCAGCACCAGCAGCAGGTCGAACAGTTTGTTCAATTCACCTTTATCCTGCAGGCGGCGGGCGGAAATCTTCTCCCAGGCGTCCTGGCGCTTACTGCGGTCGGTGTCTTTTAAAATTGCGGCGGCCTGCTCTAAGGTAAACTCCTTATCGCCGATGTGTACCGACATGGCGCCGGTAATGGACTGGTATTTCTGCTGCTCCAATTGAATTTCGGTCTGCACCGGGATATTTTCTTCCCTGAACAGTTCCAGCGCCTTTTTTACGCTGCGCAGGTAGATGAAATATTTCTCCTCATTGAGTTGCGCAGTAAACTCATTATCTACCAGTTTTTTGTTCAGGTCATTATTAAACGGCGCAATCTTCGGCTCAATCTCGGTAGCAAAGTACTGGAACCTTTGCAGCAGGTCTTCATTGGTAGTATCACAGGTCATGCGAATATAGCGCCAGGCAAAATCTTCCTCCAGTTTGGCTTCCAACTCACTGCGGTCTTGCAGCCACTGCTCCAGCTCGGCTACAGAATTTATGGAGCGACTGCTCAACTCCTGATAAAGCGGTTCCAGGTTTTCCCAGGTGATAGTAAGATCAGCCGGGATATATGTTTTTTCTTTTTGTTGCAGCATGATAATGATTCAAATTTTACTTAGGTGCTAAGTTAGCTAAATCAACATCATGTTAAAGTAAAGGTTTAGCCTTTGAATAAGGTACGCGACAATTCGGTAACACCCTCATGATAAGAAGTCGGCTTTATATGAAAGGCATTTTCAAATTTTGAAGAGTCAAATACATAATTATGATCATACTGATAGTACATCTCCACGGTGTCTCCTACCAATTTGTTAAACAGGCCAAATAACTGCAGCATCCATTTGCGTAAAGTCATGTACTTAGGCGGGGTGTGAAATATATCAGCAGCCAAACGGATAAATTCTGTACCTTTTACTGCCGGCGCGGTAGGGATGTGCCATATCTGATTGTCACTTTCAGGATGCTGCCCCAGCAAATACACGGCTTTACCGGCATCAGGAATATAGGTGAAACTATGCAGTGTGTTCACATCACCCAGCCATTGAGCGCTTTGATGTTTGGCAAACTTGGCCAGCACCATGCTATCATAAAAGCTATTAAGAGATTCAGCGCCATAAAAGTCGGCAGCACGGGCAATGCTGGCCTGCAGGTTGCCGGCCTTTACCTCGTCCATTAAAGTAGTAGCCACTTTGACCCGTACTTCACCTTTTACACTGCAGGGGTTGTATGGTGTATTTTCCTTCATCGGGCCGTTTACTAATCCGTACATATACACATTGTCGAAAAAGATAAGGCGGGCTTCATGGGCTTTAGCTACGTTGATCACGTTTTGAATGATGACCGGCCATTGCTGCTGCCAGATGTTTTTATCATACACCAAGCCGGCACAGAGGTAAATTACGGTTGAATTTTTGGTAGCTTGCAACAACTCCTGGTAATTGAGCAAATCGGCCTTTTGCCAGTCAACGCTGGGCGCGGTAATATTTACCTGACGACGGCTCACCAGCCGTACACGGTTGTTGGTGTTAATTAATTCGCGGGTAAGTGCATTAGCGGAAGGACCGCCGGCGCCTAAGATAGTGTGCATGGCTATTTGTTTTTGTGTTACACAAAGTTACCAGCCTGCAGTATCTCAAATCGTTAACAAAAGATAAGAAAAACAAATAGTTAAGCTACTGCCAGCAATCGTTTACGAATGCGCGATAGTGAAACCGGCGTAATGCCTAAATAGTTGGCGATATAATGTTGCGGTATGCGCAGCATGATGCCTTTGCTGTTTTGTAAAAGCTTCAGGTATCGTTCTTCGGGCGATTGCAGAATGAAAGAAGTTACCCGGTCTTCGTAGCAGCTAATTAAATATTCTGCAATCAGGCGGCTAAAGCGTTCCGTTTTGTAAGCCAATTGCGGTGAGGCATAGCACTGCTGCAGGTAAGAATAGCTGAAGGTAACCAGTCCCGTATCCTCAAGTGCTTGCACATTAACCAAACTGGGCTGTTGGGTTAAAAAGCTGTTGTAAGCGCTCATCCAGTCGTTTTCTATACTGAAATAGCCGGTAATTTCTTCGCCGTCTTTAATATGGTAGTATCGAACGGAGCCGGACACAATAAGCCCTACAGATTTGCAAACAGAGCCCGCTTTAATAAAGTGCGATTTCTTTTTGAGTGTTTGCACGCGCAGCCCCTGGCTAAAAAGCAGCCATTCCTCGTCGGTTAGTTCAACAAAGCGTTCAAACGCGGCGCAAAAACGGTTTAAATGATGGTTTGATGTATCCATATTCTGTCCAGCAAAAAGAATAAGGCAAATACTACGCTGGCAATACCATTCGTAGTCATAAACGCAAAGTTCACACGGCTTAAGTCATCCGGGTGAACCAGGCGGTGCTGGTAAATCAGCATAGCGCAAAATACCATTAACCCGCCGTAATAAGGCCAGCCTACATGGGTAAAAAACACAGGTAATATGACAAACGCCGCCGAGAAAACATGCAATACGCCGGACAGTCGCAAAGCATTTACCCGCCCCAAATGACGGGGAATAGAGTGCAGATTTTCACTGCGGTCAAAATCTTCGTCCTGTAGGGCATAAATAATATCAAACCCGCTTACCCAGCACAGTACTGCCAAGGAGTAAAATAAAGGTAATAGATTGAAGTGGCCTGCTACTACCAGATAGGCGCCAATAGGCGCCAGTGATAAGCCTAAACCCAATACCATGTGGCACAAGGCCGTAAAGCGTTTGGTAGCACTGTAGCCTAATACGATGAGCAAGGCAATAGGTGATAGATAAAAGCAGATGAGATTGATGAAGAATGTAGTGGTCATGAACAGCATGCAGTTAATGACGGTGAATATAAGTGCTGCCGATGGCGATATACGCCCCGCCGGAATATCGCGCACCTGGGTACGCGGGTTCTTGGCATCAATCTCGCGGTCCAGGTATCTGTTAAAAGCCATGGCCGAATTGCGGGCAAACACCATACATAACAGCATCAATACCAATTGCTGCCACTGAAAAGTGTTGTTGGTGGTAGTTACTGCCAGAAAGAAGCCGATAAAGGCAAAAGGCATGGCAAATATGGTATGCGAGAAGGTAACTAAGGAAAAATATTTTTTCATGGGTTATTCTAAAATGGGTTGAGTAAAGTTTGCGTTCACTCCATCAATAAAATTCAACACCTCGTCTCTTCCGGTTCGGGTTTCGGACGAAGTGACGAAAATATCAGGCAC
>CAXTCH010000061.1:0-12044 GCA_964241945.1 uncultured Mucilaginibacter sp. | reverse complement strand
TTCTACAACAGACCAGTTATCAGATGCCAACGTGAGTTCGTTTGGTAATATAACAACAACTTCTGGTGCGGCCGCTCCGAGCTATATACTTTTACCAACTGAATTGAATCAGTTAACAAGCAAAAGTATTAAGGTTATTCGGATTGAAACCTCCAAAGGCAATTTCGATTACGATATAAAAGATAGTAAATCGGATATCATACAGAAAGAAGCTCAACTGATAACTAATTTGAAATAAAGCGATGGCTGCAAAGCCAGATAATCTTTAATTAACCATGAATTTTTCTCCATGTAAACCATTTACCCAACACTAATGCAAATTAGAAATAAAGCAACTGGTGAACTCAAGGAAATTCCCAGCCAGCAATGGCGTGACGGCAGGTTTTCACCAAATATTTGGGAACCGAGCCAACCTGAAATGCTTGTTACTGTCTTTGAATATTATCAAGGAGTTCATCGAAGGGTAATTGGAATTTATGAAAAATCCGAATTGGCTGCATTGTCAGAGATTCATCCGACTTACTTCTTTGAGGAGCTCGCGGCAGGCGATGCTGGTTTGGCATCAGAGCGCTTTGCTCCCCATATGCCAAACGCAGTAAATAACCCACAGGACAACACATACAACCAGCCTGGAACGCTCGGCGTATGGAAAAAATCATATACTAAACTCATTGTGGTTTTAAATTACGATTATGTAAAGTTAATTATAACTGCAGTAATAGCAGGATTAATTCTCTGGTGGCTAACTGCACATCGAACGGAATCTACAATCGTTAAGCCACATCCCGGCCCCACAAAAAAAGCCATGTCTGCAAAGCCGAATAAATCTTAAACTTTAACATATGAAATACCTATTCTTCTTATCCCTCCTGACCCTTACCTTGATATCCTGCAAAAAAGAACATAGCAGCGCTAGTATCAAAGTTAACTACATTGGCAAGTGGCAACGAACAGAACTGGTGGACACCCTTTTCAAGGACGGCAAAGTGCAGAGAATAACTGTGTTGCCTCTCAGTTCAAATCCAGATACGCTTAATTTTCTATCCTCCACTTCAGGTACAAGTACAGCGCAGGGCGGCACCTTTACGTATTCGGCAGCTACCCTTAAGTTTCGATTTTATAACTATTTGGATGACTCGCGTATCCTGAAGCTAAGCAGCACTCAAATAAGAATAGTTTCTCATGGCAGTACTGATCAATTAGATTATGAGTCCCTTGGTGATACGTACACCAAAATCCAGTAAAAAAGCCATGCCACCATCTTCTCAAAGCAGATTTAAACCCGAGGTTTTTGGCAAACGGCTGAAAGCGTTTCGGGTGGAATATGGTTTGTCGCAGCCCAAGTTTGCCGCCTTGCTGGGCATTAAGCAAAATACTTTATCGAATTACGAGACGGCATTAACCAAAGTTCCGCAAACCCTCATTACCAAGCTCCACCAGCAATGCGGCATGAACCTGACCTGGTGGATGACCGGCAAAGGCAGCAAAACCGGCAAGACCGAAAAGCCCAACCTCATCACCGATATCGGGGAACTCAAAAATCAGCTTGAGGAAATGAAAGCGCGGCTGGAATACCTGGAGGAACTGGTTGCGGGGATCTTCGGTAAAACCTGACAGCATTTAAGCATTTAACAAGATCAATCATCTCAATTGTATGCCTTTTTTAGACCAGATTTACACCAAAATAAAAAAACCGCCTCTACATAAGCGTAGAAGCGGTTTTAAGTGATCCCGTTTGGATTCGAACCAAAGACCTACTGCTTAGAAGGCAGTTGCTCTATCCAACTGAGCTACGGGACCCTGCAAATTTTGCGCTGCAAATATGCGGATTTGAGTTGTAAAAGGCAAAACTTCATCCAGATTTATTTACCGGTTATCATCATTACAAATGGTTGTGATTGGATTATAAGGTTAACAAAGTTATATTTGTAGTAAAGCAATATAAAAGAAATAATTAGCTTTTATTTTCTTGACCTTAGTAGAATAAATCATTTAAATTTTCTTGTCTTAATACTTCAACTATAGTAATGTTATTTTACTTAATTTATATCAGTAAAGCTGTGAGGCCGATGACTGATTATGATTTGAATCAAATTTTGCTTAAAGCTGTAGCCAAGAATAGTAAATACGACATTACCGGGATGCTGTTATATGTGCACGGTAAATTTATTAATCAGGTAGGCGGACGATTTATACAGGTGCTGGAAGGCGATGAGGCGGTTGTAAAAAATGCTTATGAAAAAATAAAGAGCGATTTAAGGCATACAGAAATTACTATAATTAATCAATGCGCCATCAAAACACGAAACTTTCCTTCATGGAGTATGGGATTTCAATCACTGAATACAACAGAGTTTAAGCACAGAAAAGGACATTTTAATTTAGACCATACCTTTTTACAAACCAAAAGCCCGAAAGCAATCAACGTACCGCTTACTTTTCTTAAATCTTTTTATAGTATGAATTTGATTGATCAAAAACCGGCAGGTAAAAAAAGCGCCTGACTACTGTGCTATTGTCCTCTTACAATTCTTCACCTGTTAAAGGTAAAATAAACCAGAAACTGCTGCCTTTGCCCGGCTCGCTTTCTACGCCGATGCGGCCGCCATGGTTGGCAATAATTTGCTGGCACAAGTATAATCCCAGTCCTAATCCGGCTACCTGAGGCCCCGAATTATCTATCCTATAATAACGATCAAATATATGCTCTGCTTTATCGGGCGCTATACCAATACCGAAATCGCGTACAGTAACTTTTACCTCCGTTCCTTCCTCCTCAATTGTGATCAGCAGGTTCATGGATGCCGGTGAAAACTTGATAGCATTATCAATTAAGTTGGTAACGACTTGCTCAATACGCACCTTATCAGCACGGACCTGTGCATACTGAGAACGCAATAAAGTGATTCTGAAAGGTCCCTTTTCGTTGTACTCATCTGTTATTTGCTCTATGACTTCGTTTAATGAAAACTCATCGTAACGGTTAAGTAAGTTGCCGCTTTCAAGCTTAGCCACGTTTAATAAATCTTCTACCAGGGTAGTCAGCTTGTTCAAACTTAAATTTGCTTTGCCTAACAGAATCAGCAATTTGCTGGAATGTACTTCTGTACTCATTAACCGGTCTAAAAATTGCAAAGACGCCCTCAAGCTGGTAAGTGGTGTTTTAAGTTCATGGCTGGCCACACTGATAAATTCGTCCTTTTGCTGTTGTAACCTTTTGGATTGCTCCACCTCTTGCTGTAAGCTTAGCTCTTTAACTTTTCGCTGAGTAACATTGTTTAAAATACCAACAAAATGAGTGATTTTATCATCCTCGCCCTTTACTGGAGCTATATTTATCTCATTCCAAAATGGTGTGCCGTCTTTACGGTAATTGAGTAATTCTACCGTGCAATCATTTCCCCTGTTCAATGCTTCTTTTAAAGTGAACCGGCCTTGTTGCTCCCGGTTATCTCCCTGCAAAAAACGACAGTTGTGCCCTAAAATATCTGTTTTGTCATATCCTGTTAACCTTTCAAACGCCGGGTTAAAATAGATGATAGGGTCGTTTAGCTGTTGGTGGTCGATAATGATGATTCCATTTGTTGCGGCATCAAATGCCTGTATCATCAGGTTAGCTTTTGTGTTAAAATCGCCGGGAACAAACTGATCGGTTAATTTCATGACGTATAAGTTGCTCAGTCAAATTTGTTTGCTTAACAAACTATACAAGCCTGAACATAATTTGTGAGGTTAATGCAACAAATTAAGTTAACATTTAAATGATTTACAAGTAACGAAAGTCAAATGAACAATTTTCAGCAGTATCGGTTCAGATCAATATATTGAACACAAACTCACATCTATAAAACGAAAAAGCTCCCGCTTAGGGGAGCTTGTCTTGTAGATATTATATTTAGAGGGTTGATTGCCAACGTTGAAAATCAATTATAAACCTTTACCATAAATACATAGTTACGAATTTTTTTGATTTGTTGAGGAACTTCCAAACCAGCTAAAGCATTTTTGCCGCTGTTTGAAGCCAATTTAGCACTACTCAGTGAGTCAGCAGGAATATTTTGAATAGCCTTTAATAAATACCGAGTTTTCACCGCAAAGGCGGCACCTTCCAACTGTGCGCCGCGACTACGGATAATACCGATAATATTGCCTTTACTATCGCAAAGCGGGCCACCGCTGTTACCGGGGTTTACTGGTATAGATACCTGATAAGCCAATGTATCACCATGTAAGCCGGCAGCTGAAGCCAGGTAGCCTTTTCCGCACACCAATGAATCGCCGGGAAAGCCCATGGTATAAACATTCTCGCCCAAGTCGGTGGTTGAATTTTTAAAACTGTATGGCAAAGCGCCTAAACCCTTAAAAGCAGGATCATCTACTTTCAAAATAGCTACGTCGTATTTGGGATCCGAGTACACTAATTTAGCATGGTATGAATCGCCGGCTGCATTTTGTACATACAATGAATCTCCGCCGTTTACCACGTGAAAATTGGTTACCAGATAACCGTTTGAAGAAATTGCGAAACCGGTACCGGTATAATTCCCAGGGGCCGTAACTCGTGAGTGCGGATGGAGCGTCTCGTTTATGGTACTTGCCAAACGGTCGGTTTTATTTTCGGCGCTTTCTATTTTATTTTTCAGCATTTGCGTTTCACTCTTACCTGCAAAATAACCGCTGAAAAATAAGGTGCCCAATATTGCAAATACAGCAATTGAGGCAGCTACCGAAATTTTTGAGTGATGATTGCGCCACATCTGAATTACCCATGATGGTTTTTCAGTAACGTCTTCCATCATCTGTGCTACGTCCATTTGTTCGTGAATAGCATTCAAATGCTGTTTTAAAGCGGTACGTTCACCGTAACTCTTTAAAATATCCACAAAGTTAAGATGTTCGTTAACCCGGCTGCTTACTTCAGCATTGCTTTGGCACAGCTTCTCAAACTCCGCCTGCTCTGCTTCGGTCATATTACCGTTTAAATAGCGGTCAGTAAGTTCGGTTAATAAATGATTACTCATAAGTGCAAAATCCTTTCTTATTTCTGCTGAAAAAATAACTTTTTCAGGCGTTGCAGGCATTTATATTTTTGTGTTTTGGCATTATCCGCATTGGTATATCCAAACCGCTCGCAAATGTCCTGCATTGATTTATTTTGGATGTAAAAGTCGTCAATAATGGTTCTGCAAGGCTCTCCCAACTGCTGCATAGCGGCCTGCATCTGGTCAAATTGCATATTGCGTTCAGCATGCTGCTCCACCTCCTCTTCTGCCGGTAAATGTTCATGATAATCACGAATATCACCCGTAGGATAGCGGCTCATATGGCTTAAGCGTTTAAGCCATAACCTGCGGCATACAGAATAAATGAAGGTTTTGAGCTTGCTGCTGAGTTCAAAATCTCCGGTTTTTACTTTGTTATAAAGAACAATAATAGCTTCCTGATAAATATCCTTGGCATCATCCTGGGTACCATTGTTGTTTATCACCAATTGCAGCACCATCGGAAAGTAAGCGATATACAAACGCTTAAGCATACTCTCCGAATTATTGAGTATCCCTAATATGGCTTCGCTATCGGTTGGGGCTGAACTGTTTATCGGTTTGCTCACTACTTAATACTGTTTCTGCTAAATTGTAACCCATAACTGATAAAAAAAAATTTTAAGACAATAAAAATTTTCATAGGTTACCTTTTAAATAATGGCGGTATTAAAAGCAAACACTCTAAAACATCATTTATTATGAAATCACTTTTTAAAATTGCTGCGGTTGCTTTAATCAGCTTTTCATTTGCAGCCTGCGACGGCAACAAAGGCAAAGGTTCGGTTGACTCTACCGCTGTAAAGGTAGATAGTTCCATCACCACAGTAGATACCTCGGCCAGGGCTAAAGCCGACACCGCAAAAACAGACACCGCTTCGAGCACTGCAGATTCTACCAAGAAAATGTAATTGAAACTCTGAAATGCAAAAGGTAACCGGGCATTGATGGGTTACCTTTTGCAGTTTAGTGTATTAACAACAGTAAAGTTTTTAATTCAATACCTCTTATTATTATGAAAAATTCATTTAAAACCGGACTGTTAGCTTTAGCTATTGCAGTTTCATTTGCGGCTTGCAAAGGCTCGGGTTCAGGATCAGGTTCTGACTCAACCGGCAAAGATTCATCTTCACAGTCATCAGCTACTGATACCGCTGCAAAAATGGATACCACTAAAAAAGATACCGCTGCCGTTAAATCTGATACCACTAAAGGTACAAGCGGCGTAGATACGGTAAAGAAAACAGTGACCAAAACCACTGTAGAAAAAAAGACTACCAAATAGTTTTAACGAAATTTTAAGGGCAACCCAAAACTTTTAAATTATTTTAATTTTTTTGGGTTACCTTTTATCAATAGGCGTATTAAGGGGTAATTAATCACCTTTTAAAAAAATTATTAACATGAAAAATGCATTCAAATTAGGCGTAGTAGCCGTAGCTTTAACTTCAATGGTAGCTTGCAAAGGTTCAGGTTCAGGTTCTTCTTCTGATTCAACTAAAACTGACTCTTCTGCTACTTCTACCAGCACTATGAGCACTGATACTGCAAAGAAAGATACTTCAGCTATGAAAGCTGATACTTCAAAAATGAAAGATACTACTAAAAAAATGTAATATCCTTCAAGATAACATAAAAGCCCCGGAAGATATCTTCCGGGGCTTTTATGTTTTATAGTCCTATCACTATAGTAGCCGGAAACGCTACAAGACAGGCAGTAGGTGAATCGGTTACAGTTTTCAATAAAAAACAAAAAGCCTTTTCCTGATGGAAAAAGCTTTGTAGTTATAATTAAGCTGTAATTATTTTTTTGTGGTAGAGTCCGGCTTAGCTGACTTTGAAGAATCGGCGGGAGCTACTGTTGAAACCGCCGTAGCAGGTTTGCCAGTATAGTAGGTATGCTTGGCAGTATCCTTTTGAATAGAGGTGCCGCCCGAACCAGCACTCTCCAGCAATGATGCACTTCCGGTAGCGGTGGTGATACGCCCTGTATCCACAGCAATCTTTCTGGCATCATAACCGCCCATAATTTGCCTTACAGTATCCTCACCGGCATTAGCGCCATGATCTCCGATACAGGATTGAAATATACAAGCAGCAGCGCCGATAAGGATAAGGCCGAACGTTTTTTTCATTGCAGTATTTATTTTTATCATTATTAATAGACAAATGAGTGAATGTGTTGTTTGTTACTGCAAAACTACGAAACTATGAAGTATTCAGACTGGAAATTATTAACTAAAGAAGAAAAACAGCAGGTAAAATTTAAACATCACCCTCATGTACGTATAGCTACCCTGTTTTCTGTGCTGTTTGTACTTCTTTTGCTGGTATTTGTTTTCAGGGTATTAAAGAACCGCACTATACACGTTGTACGCAAACCTACTCCTGAGGAAGCATTTTTTATGGCGAAGGAATTTGTAAAGGATAAATTGAAGATGCCGGCTACTGCCGATTTTGCCAGTCAAAAACAAGTAAAGGCAGATACTGCGCGTGATAGGTACCAAGTAACATCGCAAGTAAACGTACAGGACGTTAACGGCAAACCTACAAAGGTAAATTGGAACATTATGCTCAGTTATACAGGTGGCGACTGGGCCGATCAGCAAAGCTGGAAAATAATGAATTTACAGATGGACCCAGCTCTTAAATAAAAAAGGCACAACTGCTAAAGTAGTGCCCTTTCATTTGGTGATTAAACGCTTTTATTATTCTACTGAATCGCGGAGCGCTTTAATTTCGTCATGAGCAGCCAGCAGTTTCTGCTCTTGCTCAGCCAGTATATCTTTGATATAAGCAGGCAGGTGCTCATCTTCAATAGCAGTACGATAGGCTTTTTTAATGGCGTCTTCACCAAATTCACATTCTTCCAGAACACTTCTTTCGCTGTGGCCGGTAAAAAAAGCCTTTACATCCAACCAAGTGCGGTGCAAACTGCCGCTGCCTGAGTTAGTATCTTCAATATCCTTGCGGTAGGTTTGAATTTCGGTACCTAAAGCCAGCTTGTTTTGGTGGCTCTCACCAATCAGGCGGGTAAAAATAGCTTTCAAGTCTTCGTGTCCGTCACCAATTTCTTTGGTGGCATGTTCGTATCCGTTGATACGGTCGTTGTTAATATTTACTAAATCATTTAATACTTCAACGGCATGTTGTGCATTTTCCATAAGTGTGGTATAATTTAAATAAGTGGTTGATAATTACTAGTGATAAACAGAAGCGTTTTATTTGCCCCTGAATAGGGAAATTACCCAGAATATAATAACAATTACAACAATTACTGCAATAATGCCGACTACTGCACCTGCTTTAAAGATGCCGCCAACTACTGCGCAGCTGCTCATCAACATTATAGCAGCCATTAATACAAGTACATTTAAATTTTTCATAGGTTGTGGTATTAGAGATATAATTACATATAAAAAAGTAAAGCCGCTTATGTTTTAGCAAAGCGGCTTTATTTTTAGTTTACCCCTATTACTTTTTAAATGCACTGGTTAACTGGCTTACCGCATAATCTTCGGCATCCTTTGCTTCGGGTACCAAAGCGCCCATTCCAAAAAATTCATGGGTTACGCCATTATAAACTTTTCGGTCAGCGGTTACCCCCGCTGCTTTAAGTTTATCAGCCAATAAAGCTCCGTCATCCTGTAAGGGGTCTAACTCAGCATTGATGATGGTTACAGGCGGTAGTCCTTTTAAGTTTCCCGATACTAAGTTAATGCGCGGATCTTTAGCATCGGCCATGGTATTAACATAGTTTTTTGTAAACCACATCATCATTGGTTTATCTAAAGGTTTGGCAGCCTGATATTGAGTATAAGCTTTGTTGTTCATATCGATTTGAGCAATCGGATAAACACTCACAATGGCCACCGGTGCCTTTACACCTTTATCTCGTGCGGCAATAGCCGTTGCTACAGCCAGATTACCCCCGGCACTTTCGCCTACGATCGCTATTTTGTTTGGATCGCCTTTTATAGAAGCTGCATTTTTAGTTACCCATTCGTAAGCTGCAAAAGCATCATTATGCGCAGTCGGGAACTTGTGTTCGGGAGCTAAACGATATCCAACAGATACTACCACTGCATTGGTACCATGTGCCAAAGCTTTAGGTGCAGCATCATATACATTAATATTGGCAATTACGAAACCGCCGCCATGATAATATACAATAACAGGCAAATTTCCGGTAGCGCCCTGAGGGGTATAAATCTTTAACAGCACACTGCCTCCGGCCACCGGGATTTCTTTATCCATAGTATCCACCTTTAAATCAGGTGTCGTGATGTTGAAGTCTTTCATTACAGCCATAGCTGCGTCGGCCGCGGTATGATTTTTTCTGGCTTCAGCAGCAGTTAACTGTGGAATAGGTTTATCGCCATAACTGGCTAATTTTTCAATTACTGCAGCCATTTGCGGTTTAATATCGGTTCCCCATGCCGGCGCTGCTCCCTTAGGCTTCACATCACTTGGTGACCCGGTTGTTTTTGTACTATCAGTTTGCGTAACCGAAGTACTGTCGGTGGTAGTAGTGGGTTTGTTACCGTTACAGGCAGAAAAGGCAACACTTAACGTGGCTAAGCCTAAGGCTGCTGCTGTATGAGTAACAGATTTTGTAAACGTTCTCGTTTTAATTAAAGGGTGTAAGGCTCCTGCAATTATACCCGATGGATTTTTTGCTAATAATTTCATAGGTAATGTAAATAAAATACATAACCCGCATAATTTTATATTGTTGATAATGCTGTAAATATTAACTCATTTTTTTTACTCCTAAAAAGAGTATTTAATTATAAGTTAACGGCGTTTTACTATTCCTTTTTCTTACTTTTCCTTAAAAGTTTAATCGCCCCGGCAGCGGCCAGGCCGCCTGTAAGATAATAAAGCATAGTTAAAGCCTTGGTTTCGGTTGTGCGGGCACTATGTTCTTCATTTAAGCCCATGGGTTTAGGTAAGTAAACGGCCCCTGCTCCGGCCGCCAAACCTAATAATGCGCCTTTAAGCCAGGTTTGCTTTTTCCCTAACCCGGCTGCACTATAATAAACAGCGTTGCTTAATACATCACCGGCCATAGTAATGTAATATAGGTTGTTTTCATCGGGCACAGGTTCCCCAGCACTTTGCAGGGCTTTGGTAAGCGCTTCCATGCCTAAAAAGTCCATGCGGGGCGCATTTTTATCTTTTGTTTTAATGTATTGGTGCAATGCGGTTAACGCCAAAGCGCCTGCCAATCCTCCTCCAAATGCTACCCAGCTATTGTGCTTACTCATAAATATCGTTTGCATAGTTTAACAATAAATAAGCAAAGTATGTTTAGTTTAAATAAGATTGTAAATAAGAACAACAGCATTTAAAAACCATTCAACTGTCAATTTCGTATAAATTTATATAACGTAAAAAAGAGGTTACAATAAGCACTCTCATTAGGCGTTATGATGCGAGTTAAAGCGATAAACTTTATTATTGTATACTAATAAACTTAAAAATTATATACTTAATGCCCCGATCAATAGCCTTAGCCTTGTAATTAATAATTGATATGACATACGACATACAGCCGTCTATTAAATGTGAGAATTGCATAAAGTGCGGAAAGCGGCCCGTAATCGAACAAACTAAAAAAAACTGGAAAGTTAAATGCGCTAATAAGGAGTGTCAAAATGAGGTGAGCGGTCCGTTTGTGGATATTGAGCTCTGGAATCGTAAGAATCAGCCCGAAGTTGACTTACTTAAACGTGCCCCTAATCAGGTTAAAAATTCTGCATGATCACTCTTCATCCTGTTTCTTTTTTTTAGCTGATAATATCGGTAGAGTTGTATATTTCCGCCGATGAATGATTTTCAGGAAGACGAATCGATAATCCGTATTACCCACGGTAATGTTGTTAAAGCGGGTAATACGGTGTTATTTGAAATAAATTTACAAATAAAATCCGGTCAGGTATGGGCTATCACGGGCCCATCCGGCTCGGGCAAAACCACGTTACTTGAGGTTATAGCAGGTACCACCCGGCTCAACAGCGGCGAGTTGCACTACAACTTCAAGGGGGATGCGCAATGGGCAAACCTATTTACGAATGTCAGCAAACCTATCGCTTTGGTTAGCCTTAAACATCATTTCCGTGATGCTTCCAATACCACTTCATTCTACTATCAGCAGCGTTACAACTCGTCGGACTCCGAAAACTCTGCCACAGTAGCAACTTATCTTGACAGTGTTAAAACCATGGCATCCGGCGGCAACAGCCGCTGGCCAAAAGATGTAGTAATTGAAAAACTGCATTTAAGTCACTTGCTGCCGAGGCACCTGATCCAGCTTTCCAACGGTGAAACCCGCCGTGTGATGATTGCCGCTGCACTACTTAAAAACCCGGCGTTGTTGTTGCTCGATGCACCCCTTACCGGCCTGGATGTAACCACCCGTCATGAAATTAATCATTTATTAAATCAGATCGCTGCCTCGGGCGTTGGTTTGATGATTGCAACATCGGCCCGGCAGATACCGGATGCGGTAACGCATGTTGTCGAACTAAATGAAGGTTCTATAACTGCCGCTACCACAAAAGCAGACTACTTGTCTAAAAAGCACATACAAGCTGCAAAGCAATCCATAAATACGGGGATAATTCAACAGCTTTATACCGCAAGATACCTTCAGCAAGATTATCAGTATCTGGTTGATATGCAACAGGTTAATATCAGCTACGGTAATGTTCAGGTATTACATAATATCAATTGGCGTGTGCTGCCCGGCGAGCGCTGGTCACTATCCGGGCCAAACGGTGCAGGGAAATCTACTTTGCTAAGTCTTATCAATGGTGACAACCCGCAGGCGTATGCTAATCACATTTCATTGTTTGACCGCCGGCGGGGCAGCGGTGAAAGCATCTGGGATATCAAAAAGAACATCGGTTTTGTTTCACCTGAGTTGTACCAATATTTTCCTGCAGATCAGTCATGTCTGCAGGTAATCGTATTCGGTTATTATGATATTCTGGGATT
>CAXTCH010000060.1:0-12228 GCA_964241945.1 uncultured Mucilaginibacter sp. | reverse complement strand
CCGCATATTAAAAAATCAAAGCTTCCTTTCGTTATCTCTACTATTTTTGTTGATTACAGCGAATACGAGAAATGTAACCGGAGCGGCTTGTTAAACTTGTTCACCGGAGTGTTGAACGACGATCAAATTGAATATGCAAAAGTACTGGCCCGGTTTTTCATTAATGGGGAACAAATAAATTCGCGATATTATCTGTGGAATGGTCACCGGGCATCGGTGCGGCAAGTAGCCCAAAAGGCCAGGGTACTGCTGCCCAACTCAGAAAATGAATACCAGCGGTTTGTTCAGAAGTACGGCGTGAAGAGTGAGTATCTGAAGGTGCCGAATGCGATAGACCTGGAGACTTTCAATGCAGATGTGCAACCTGATGAAAATTTCAGGAACCATGTTTTATGTGTGGGGCGCATAGAAGGTCGCAAAAATCAGCTGAATTTGATTAAGGCGCTGCTGGGCACAGATGTAAAGCTGACTATTATCGGCAAGCCATCTCCCAACCATAGATATTACTACCAGGAATGCAAAAAACTCTCGGACGGCGCCGCGAACATACAAATAATGGAGCATGTAGATCATTGTGCACTTGCATCCATCTATAAAGCCGCCAAAGTACACGTACTACCCAGTTGGTTTGAAACTACCGGATTGAGTTCACTGGAAGCAGGTATTATGGGATGTAATATAGTAGTAACCGACAAAGGCGATACCCGCGAATATTTTGGCGATTTAGCTTATTACTGTGATCCGGCTGATGTAGCTTCTATCAAAGCGGCTGTGCTACGCGCTTATAACGAGCCGGCCAATCCAAAACTGCGCGAAACTATTTCAGAACAATATACCTGGGCCAAAGCCGCTGAGCAGACATTAAAAGCTTATCAGCTTATTTTGAACAATTAATTGCTATGATTAACAAGTTGCTTGCCATTGTAATACCTGCTTACAAGCAAACCTTTCTACGCAGGACGTTGGCGTCTATTGCCAATCAGACTGTGAAGGATTTTACGGTTTACATTGGCGATGATAATAGTCCGCATGATTTGTATGCCATTGTAAAGGAATTTAAAGGTCAGATGCCGCTGGTTTATAAAAAGTTTTCGGATAATGTAGGCGGTAAGGATTTGGTGCAGCAATGGAACCGTTGCATCGATTTAATAGGCAACGAGGAGTGGATATGGCTTTTTTCAGATGACGATGTAATGCAGCCTGGTTGCGTAGAAGCTTTTTATCGGTCAGTAACTGAGCATCCGCAATGCGATTTATTTCATTTTAATGTGGATATGATTGACGGGAATGATGCGCTTATTGATTTTACAAACCCATATCCGCAATACCTTGCGGTGAGCGACTTCCACGCCGGCCGCATCAAAAGCACGATCCGGAGCTATGTGATAGAGTATATCTTTAAAAAGGAAAAATTTCTGGCTTGTGGTGGCTTTGAACATTTTGACTTGGCGTGGAGCACCGATGATGCTACCTGGCTGAAAATAGGCCGCGAACAGGGTATTACTACCATAAAAGAGGCAAAAGTGCAATGGCGCAGCAGTGCCGAAAATATTACCCCCAATGTAAATGATGCCGCTATTGCCCAGCGGAAAATTAATTCATTGCTCAATTATACCCGGTGGCAAACTGCCTTTTTTATGCAATATCACATCGCCGATAAAACCAGTTCGCTGGAAAAGGTGATATGGTTTGTGCGTAACCTGAAGAACTTTAAACACTCATTTTCCAAGAGTTTAAGAATGAAAATGGTGAGTGAGTATCTTGATATTATTAAAGCCCGGCATTTATATGTGGTGGCGTATCTGTACTTTCTGCTTACCGATTATAAAAAAGGTGACTTTATACCTTAACAGTGATACTATATTAAAATTCAAATCTATAAGTGACTATCTTTATTCCGGTTCAATTGCATAATGAAAAAGTTAATTCAAAAAGTTATCAACCTTAAAAATCCGTCTTTTGCATTTGATGAAAATGTAAGTGTTGGTCTGTTGGTTTCTTTAGTGATGAACTTCGCCGTTGAACTTGTTCGTGCCAATGTGCGGTTGATGCTTAATTTGAAAAGGCCGGGCATGGTATTTTTTGGTAGTGGCGTACAATGGTTTAATACAGGCAACATACAGTTAGGCAAGTGGAGCAAAATAGGCAAAGGCGTATATCTGGGCGGGTTGGGAAAAGGAAAGTTGCAAATAGGTAATGGTGTAGCCATCGGCGCCTATAGCCAGGTAATCATTTCCACTTCATTCAATCATATAGGTGAGCATATCACCATAGGTAACAATGTAGGTATAGGGCAATACGCTTATCTCGGTGGCGCGGGCGGATTGGAAATTAAGGACGATTGTATTATTGGTCAGTATTTCAGCTGCCATCCTGAAAATCATAATTTTGATAGGGATGATCTGTTAATCCGGTTACAGGGCACTACCCGAAAACCTATTGTGGTTGAAGAAAATTGCTGGATAGGGGCTAAGGTCACACTTTTGGCCGGGGTCACTATTGGTGCTGATTCCGTTATTGCAGCCGGCTCGGTGGTTACTAAAGATATACCGGCTAACTCCATTGTGGCCGGCGTTCCTGCAAAAGTAATCCGCTCGCGCTATAACTAATTGATTGTTAGTTCGTATTAAAACACTATAATACTGAATAATGCACTTGATGTTTTATTTCGAAAAGATGCTTATATTGAGCAATCAACAACACGCTAATCCGTCTGTGAGTACAGCAATCTCATTATTTATATTTTATAGACTTTAACAGAAATTAAGATAACTTTGAATTATGTTTTGAATGATATAACCATATATTATTCTGAACATTTATAGATAATCCTTTTTGATAATTTCACAAAAATGAAACTGATTAATACGTTTATGCTGAGTTACACGTCATTGCAAAAGGTTGCAAGTGTGTTTGTGGAAACAGTTCACAACGGCGCAGTTAAGTATTAAGCAGATTTTGTAAACTATGAAGGTCGCAATTTTAGGTACGAGGGGCATTCCGAATCATTATGGAGGATTTGAGCAATGTGCGGAGTATTTAGCGTTAGGCTTGGTGCGGAAAGGATTTGAAGTATTGGTATACAATTCTCATAATCATCCCTATCAGGAAGATACGTGGAAAGGCGTACAAATTATTCATTGCTACGATCCTGAATTTAAATGGGGCACAGCTGGACAGTTTGTATATGATTTAAACTGTATCAAAGACGTTCGGAAGAGAAACTGCGACGTGATTTTGCAATTGGGCTACACCAGCAATACCGTATGGGGCTGGATGCTGCCACGCAAAAATACCGTGATTACTACCAATATGGATGGATTGGAATGGAAGCGCACCAAGTACTCAAAAAAAGTCCAGAAGTTTTTACAATATGCAGAAAGCCTTGGGGTTAAATACAGCGACTACTTGATATCCGATTCCATTGGCATTCAAAATTATCTTAAAAACAAGTACGGCAAGGATTCGGTATACATACCTTACGGAGCCGATTTGTTTACACAGCCGGTAAAATCTGATTTAAGCGAATATGGTGTTAAGTCGTACAAGTACGATATTCTGATTGCGCGTATGGAGCCGGAAAACAACATTGAAACCATCCTGGATGGTGTTGTACTGGCCAATTCGAATCGGGATTTTATCGTAATCGGAAAGCATGATACGCCATATGGTACCTATATAAAAAAGAGATACGCTAACCATCCAAAGATTCAGTTTTTAGGCAGTATATATAACATGGCTGATTTGAATAGCCTGCGTTATTATGCTAATTTATATTTTCATGGCCATTCGGTAGGAGGCACCAATCCATCACTGCTGGAAGCAATGGCTTCAGATAGTTTGATATGTGCGCATGAAAATCAATTTAACCGTTATATTTTAGAGGATGACGCTTATTATTTTTCCAATCCTGAGGAAGTAGCGGCCTGTGTAAAGGAAGTGAGCTATTTTGACGAGGTGAACCAAAAGAAGATTGAAAATAATAAGCAGAAGATAGTAAACAAATACTCTTGGCAGGCAGTAATTGATGCTTATGCAGCACACTTTTTGGCCATTTGTGAAAAGAAAGACGAATACGCAATAGCCGAAAGCAGCCATGAACTTGTAAATAAGCTATTGTGAATATATAAAAAGGCTATTCCATTAAAAAAGCCGGACTACTTTACAGTGATCCGGCTTTTGTATTTTACGGTACTATAATAATCTTAGAAATTGTTCAACTTATTACGCTGCTCTTCAAAATTTTGCACAATTGCCAGGCGTTCTGCCAATCTTTCGTGAGCCAGCTGTTTTAAAGATGCGTTAAACTCATCAATATCTGAGTTAAGCGCAGCTGCTGTAGGCACAATGGCTTCGATACAGCTTTTAATAAAAGTAATAGCTTGGTTCATCGGTCCTTCGGGCAATACAGACTTTACATAACCGGTATTGTACTGAATTTGCAAAGTGGTATCAGTAACATGCGCCTTTACCCTGCGGGTCATATCATAAGTTTGAGGGCAGTAGGTAAGCATATTTGAAGTATGCTGGTCGATGTTAAAAGTAAACACTACGAAGGCATACATTTCAATACGCTGGCGGGTAGCTTCATTTAAGCTGCGCGGAACACCATTGGCATCCTGCATGGCAATAAACGGCTCTTCACGCTTGCTGAAATCGATGCTGATAGGAGCCAAGGTATATTTTTTGGCCAGCTCAGCGGCCATTTCATCAATATTTCCGGATAATAACCGGGTATCATCGTATTTGTAAACGTCAGTCAGTAAGTAAGTAACAAGGTCGTTAAAAAGTGTTCTAATAGATGGTTTATTAAATAAAATTATAGAACCTGTCATTTTGTATTTTTAAGTGAAGTAAATAATAAGTTGCTAATAGAAAGTTAATCAATTTAAATTCATAAACCGGCTGCTCTTTTGCCTTGGGTACGCTGCCATACCTTTACCAAGTTTCGGTACCAAACCAGGCGCCTCAACCTTTCTTAAACTCAACCGCCGACGTTGTGAAATTACCCACTTAAGCGCCCCTTAAATGAATTTAACAGGCTTACTGTTAAGTTCATATCTTGTTGCAGTTGACCTCTAATCAAAGCAAATTAAACACCTCTAAGATATGGAGTTAGATTTAACAATTAATAGCAATTGTCAAATTTTTAGTAAAAATTGTGATAAAACTTATCCACAGTTCAACAAACTTTAATCTGACGAGCCGTTTAACTTAATTTTCTAGTTTTGCAGCGTAATTTTATTACGTTATACGATAAGCATTTATATAAGTTACTAAACTTTTATACCATCGGGAATTTAATGCCCGATAGTCGCTCGCATTCACTTAAAAACTTTTCCTGTATATTCGCATCTGACGCAGCTGGCAGAAAGTCTCTTAGCTGTTGATGATAAAAATACCTGCCGCTTACCAGTGCTTCGGGTTCATCACTGGTGGCTAACCATACCTGCGTTTTAGGTGCTTCTTCTAAACTATCAGGAGCGCCAGCGCCGCCCATTTTAGTAGCCACCCAGCCTGGCTCCAGGGCGTTGGCATGTACACTTGGCCATCGGCGGGCTACTGCGAAAGCAAGCAGCACATCATGTAATTTTGAATCGGAGTAGGCTTCAAAGCCGTTCCATTTCCGGTTCTCCCAAGTTAAATCTTTCAGGCTGGGGTCACCGCTTTTGTGCAGGCCGGAACTTACATAAATTAACCGCCCGGGCCGTTCCATCAAACAGGTGAGGATATGTGGCGCCAGGCTATTTACAGCAAATACATGCGGCAGCCCGTCAACAGTGGCTATGCGCCGGGGTTCCTGATAGCCAATACCGGCATTATGAATTACAGCACCAAACATTCCGTATTGATTGGCTTGTTCTGCCAGTTGCTTGGTTTCGGCAATAATGGATAAATCTGCAGCGAAAACCGCCTTAGCGCCGGGCACGGCAGCTAAGGCGGCTTGGGCGCGGCGTTCATTGCGTGCGTGTAGCACCACCTCATGACCTGCTTTTACCAAAAGTTGTGCAGCCATCAGGCCCAGCCCATCGGCCGAGCCGGTAATAAAGATACGTGACATTCTTCTTTCCTTAATTTAAATGAAACCTTAACAAAGGTATCTACTATAAGTTAGCGTACATTTAACAATTGATAAGTATGGTTTTCACCATTAATTTTTCATATCAAAAAAGGAAATAATCGAGATTATGAAAGAAACAAAAGTTCCATGTATGGTAACAAAGCAATATCCTTAAAATATAGGCCGGTGATTAATGATTTACAACTAAAAAATATATCTGATTCCGCACCAGGGAATTTCTGCGGTCAGCATATTAACAAAGGTATCTATCATCTGCGCTTTCATTTGATGTTGATAGCGGATATTAATGCCACCAAAGCTGCTACGTTTGGTTTCCTGCAATTCGGGCAGCCACAGCAGTTCTTCAGCCTGAGGATTAATGTTTAAGTTGTTTAGGTGCTGGTGCTCGTTGTGTGTCAGAAATATAACTTCACATTCCATTTGCTTCTTCACCTCATCACTGGTGGCAGCGCTTAATTGCTGAAACAGTTCACGATAATCTTCCTCCCAGTCACGGTTCACGCCGCGTACACGGTCATAAACAATAACAGGAGAAAAATTTACATGCACTTCATAACCGGCTTCATAAAATTGATTAATGGCAGCCAGGCGTTTTTCAATGCTGTCTGTGCGTACATCTACCAGCTTGCTTACCGCGGTTGGCATTAAACTAAAACGTATCCGTACTTTACGCTCAGGATTAAATTTCAGCATGTCATAATTCACAAACTTGGTGGCAAAGGTAGCTTTGGCACGTTCGTGATCTTTAAAAAACTGAAACACATCGGCAATGCCGTCAGATATACTGTAGTCGATAGAAATATCTGAATTACATCCGATATCGTAAGTGTAATAATGAGCATCGGTTTGGTTAGGCATTTTAGGCCAGCTTTGGGCCATTACATGCTTGTTTACCGTGCCCAGTATTTCATCAACATTAGTGAAGATAGTTATAGGATTGACTGCTTTGTGCCGGTCAACGTAACAGTAGGCGCAGCCGCCGAAGCAGCCGTTAGCCAAACTGGGTGCAATAAAATCGGAGCTGCGGCCGCTATACTTGCACTCTTGAGTTTTTAGCCTGCCTAAAACTAGCACATCCGATTTCACTTTGTAATGCGGCATGCCCTGTATTTCGGGTAAGCGATTGTGTTGTTTAACAGGCTGCAATACAGCCTCCGGGTACTGGCCGGCTAACGCTTTGCCCCGTTCGTTTAGAGCGTCGGGGGCGTATAAAATTTGACCGGGATTGAAATCAGGCATAAATAATGATATTATAAATATACCTAAATACCGGCTAACCGGCAAGCTGAACGTATGTATTAAGCACTATGTTTACACATAGATTACTAAATTTTAAGCTGTTCAGGGTTGGTGATTACAATCTCCGGTTTCCCTTTAAAGTCAATTATTTTTCCGGTGATACAAACGCTTTTGCCTTTGAAATATTCGTAAGGTGAAGCTTTGAACTTTTTACGATCATCACCTTTAATTACCAGTGTGAGCGCCTCATTGGGGTGAAAACCGCCTATGTCTAATAAAGTTAATGAGGAAGATGGGAAAAATTTTCCACTGAATATTTTATCGCAAACGGTAACTTCTTCATTCAGGTGCTTAGCTGCATCTTTGGCGCTGATTTTAGTTTGAGCAAAACCAGCGGTGCTCGCAAAGAATAAAGCGGAAACCACAAACAACCTTTTCATTGAGAAGTATAAATGTTAGAAACGGCTGACTCTATCAGCAGGCATAAGTTGCCGTGTCCAGCCAAAACGAATACATAGATTTAACACAGTTTAGTAAGTTCAAATACCCTAAAGGCTTGGTTACATAAGCATTTGCACCATTTTCGAGTGAAAGTTTAATGTCTTTAGGATTCTCCGAAGTGGAGAACATAATGACCGGCACGCATCGTAACCCGTGATTTTCTTTAATTCGTTTCAATACATCAAGGCCCGATATGCCGGGCAGGTTCATGTCCAGTAATATCAAACGCGGAATTTCTTTACTTTGTGAGATATCGTTTAGTTTGTTTAAAGCCAGCTTCCCGTCATCGAAAATGGTTAAGCGTGTGTATTCATTTACCTGGCTAAATGCACGCTCAACGATCTCGGTAAAATCAAGATCATCCTCAATATAAATGATATTAGCTTTTTGCATTAACATGGTTTATAAAAGATACATAAAATATCGTGCCAACGCCAAGTTCGCTTTCCAGCCAGATGCGTCCTTTATGTTTTTCCACAATACGTTTTACAATTGCCAGACCTACACCTGTTCCCTCATATTCGCGAACGTTGTCCATACGCTTGAATAAATCAAATATACGGTTAAAGTAGTTGACATCGATACCAATACCATTATCTTTTATAGTGTAAATGATTTCGTTCTCGTTAACTGTGCCATTAACTTCAACCGCCGGAAGATAAGCACGGCTTGAATATTTTACCGCGTTGTTTAGTAAGTTGGTAAACACCTGCCGTATCATAGTAGGGTCGCCATAAATTTCAGGTGTTTGCCCTATATTGAATTGCAGTGTCTCTACTTTCATGGCTACAGTAAGCTCACTTTTTATTTCATTAAGCAAACTGCCCATATCAATAGGTACATGCTGGGTATCTGCACGGCCTACCTGCGAATAGTTAAGCACCTCCTTGATCAGGAAATTCATCCGGTCCGCTCCGCCAATAATTTTATCTAAAATCCGCCTTGACCCTGCATCCAAGTCCTTATTGGTTTCGAGCAACAGCTCCGAATAGTTTCTTATCGTAGACAGCGGAGTTCTCAAATCATGCGATACGGTGAAGCTGAACGTATCCAATTCATCATAAGCCTGTTTTAGCTTTTCATTCAGAATGCGGATTTCATTGGCCTGACGGTTAATAGCATATACCACCTCTTCACGAAGCCGAACTACAGAAATAATTTCAGCTTGTGTCCAGCGGGCCGAAGTATTCCTTACCGTTTCAGCCCATACATCGAATGAGCGGCGCGGTGACAAATGCATTACTCCGTCTTCGGTAACTTCTGCAGGTTTATCAGGGTTGCCCGCCCACTTTATAGTACTGATTTGTTCACGCTTAAACCATAAAATCATTTCACCCATTTCACGCGATAATGAGCAGGCGAGCAGACCGCTGGCTTCAGAACTGAAAGCTTTAGCCGGCGGATGTAAGGCCGATAAATTATGGCTGTAATAAATTTTGTCCGTTAGTTGTGTTTTTAGCCAGTTAACAAGTTCTGTTACTTGCTCTTTGGTCGGCGTTACACCCAATAAAATAATATTTCCTTCAAAAAATAATGCCGCACCGGTAGCGCTGGTGGCGTTTAGTACCGAAGGTGTATGTTGGGTAAGTACATCTTTAATATCGCCGCCTCTGCGTAAGCCGCTTGATAAAGCAGTAAACGCCTGCTGATATAGTTCGGTAGTGCCGGTGTTTTCTTCGTCTTGTTTATATTCAAGAGCTGATGAAATGATTTGGCCTATAAGCTTCGAGGCTTCCCGTGCCTTAAAATCAATAAACCGCGGCGAATAATTGTGGCAGGCAATTAATCCCCACAATTCATCACGATAAAGCAGTGATATACTGAAACTGGAGGCTACACCCATGTTTTTCAAGTACTGGATATGAATGGGTGATACTGCCCTTAGTACTGAGTTGGTTAAGTCTAGCGGCTGCGCTGCAGCATCATCAGCAAAAGCAACGATGGGTGAGGGTTCTGCATTTACATCAGTGATAATACGTGTGAGATTTTGCTTATACAATTGCCTGGCCTGTTTTGGAATATCAGATGCCGGATAATGTAAACCCAAGAAAGGATCCAGGCCGTCATCTTTCACTTCTGCAATTACATGGCCGTGACCGTCATCTACAAATTTATAAATCATCACCCTGTCATACTGAATGATATTTTTTACCTGCTGTGCTGCATTATCCAACAATTCCTGTAACTGCCTGCCGCTCAGCATTTCAGAAACCGAACGACCAATGGTGCGCTGCAGGTCGATGTTGAGATCAGATTGCGCCGGTTCAAATTCTAAAAGGTAGCCATTGCCCGAAGGATTAATCACCAGATTAAATGATGCATTTTTCAGCGTAACCTGATAAGGATTAATGGTATCAAATGAATTGGAATGCTTACCCAACTGCATTAACTGAAGGATGAAATCAGGATTATCCGGCGTATCAAAGCGCGAACTTAATACGGTAACGGGCTTTGAAATTAATGCAGCTGCTTCAATGCCTAAAAAGCTTTTTACATTTTCGCTGGCATACTGAATAGCATTTTGCTCATCAACAGCTATTAAAAAACCGTGTGCCTGAACTTTGCCCGGAATATGGATAGGCTCACGGTCGCAGTTATTTAGGTCTACTTTAAAATCAGTTATCATATTTTGAGTTGACAGGAAAATGCAAAAATCGTACCGCCCAAATATAAAAGTAAATCGCAGTTACTTGATACAACTATCTGAAAACAAACAGGGCGAATGGTTTAATTATGATCCTACTTACCGGAGTTATTTTATAGAAAATTAACAAATAAGTTAGTTTTTAACTTATGCATATTTACATTTGCGGATACATTATCTATTTAAAACACGCTGTTGATTTAACCGCTTATGCTTACAAATCAGGGAGCAGACCAACAGTCAGGCAATTGGACCAATACGCCGGGACAACTCGATCAGCTGTTCGCACAGGCTCCGGTATTGATGGCGGTATTGCGTGGTGAATCCGGGATACTTGAATATTATAACCCTGAATTTGGCAAGGTTGGAACTCACAACGCGTTGTTCAATCAACCAGTTCATTCCGCGGTTAATCAGCCGGCAGGAAAAGAGATAGGCGATCAGGTGAAACGGGTGTATGACACCGGGCAAAGCACCTATCTGCGCGAACTGCCCATTACCGCCCGGTGGAATCCGGATGAGACTGAAAAAACAGGTTATTTTGATATTACCTGTTCACCGCTGCGCAACAATGAAGGCGCTATTAATGGCGTAATGTTGTTGGGGATGAATGTAACTCAAAAGGCAATTACCCAACGTGAACTGGCCGAACAGCAGCTGTTGTTTGAAAATATTACCAATGCAGCAGGTACCGCCTTGTGGATGATTAACGCACAGGGACAGATTACTTTTGTAAATCAGGCCTGGATTAACTGGACCGGCCGTCCGCTGAAAGCACACCTGGGGCGTGGATGGATCAGCTCTGTAGCGCCTGAGGACCGCCATTGGGTAATCGATACCTACATGCGCCAGCTTGGCCACCGCAAACCCTGGCATATCGATTTCAGGGTGTTGCGCGCCGACAAAGAATTGCAATGGGTGGCTGCCAGCGGCAAGCCGCGTTACCTGGCCGATGGCAGCTTTGCGGGTTATGTAGGGTCGTGTATGGATATTACCGAACGTAAGAATGCCGAGCAGGCAGCCAAAGACAGCCAGGAAAGATTCCGGTTGATTGCAGACAGTGCGCCGGTGTTGATCTGGATGACCGGCAAGGAACAAACGATCACTTTTTTGAATCGGCGTTTTATGGATTATTTAGGTTTAGCTTCACTGAAAGATCATCCGGCAGATCCGCTCAACGCCCACGTTCACCCCGATGACCGCGAAAGGCTGATAGAAGTTTATGTCCGCTCTTTTGAATTACAATCAGAATACTATATAGAGTACCGCATCAAAAATGCAGATGGCAATTATCGTTGGATTGCCATGAAAGGTATACCACGGTATAATGAAAACGGCGCATTTAAAGGTTATATCGGCTCGGGTATGGATATTACCGAGATGAAGGAGCATGAGCAGATTAAAAATGATTTTATCGGTATGGCCAGCCATGAACTTAAAACACCGATTACTTCAATTAAAGCTTATGTGCAGATATTACTTAACCGGTATAGCAGTGCAGCCGAAGACGACTTTACAAAAAAATCGTTGGTTACGGTTAACAAGCAAGTAAGCCGCCTTACCCGTTTGGTGAGCGATCTGCTGGATGTGTCTAAAATGGATAGTGGTCGCCTTAGCCTGAATCTGGATACTATTATTTTAAATGATGTAGTTAAAGAGGCAATTGACGAAGTGCAGCATACCACCAGCAACCATAAAATTAATTACCATGAGGACTTATGCTGCAAAATTGTGGCCGACCGGGACCGCATTGCACAAGTGG
>CAXTCH010000059.1:0-12254 GCA_964241945.1 uncultured Mucilaginibacter sp. | reverse complement strand
CACCACTTCAGAGGAGTCTCTTAACCGCAATCTTTCCCGTAGTTCAACTACATTAGGGGGCTATGGTAACGCTTTCTATCAGCGAAACGATAAACAAGGCACATCACGGCTTGACCTGGAACGCGCTGTGATATTTTTGGGCCATAAATTTAATGACCGGATTTCCTTTTTCTCGGAGCTTGAAGTAGAAGATGCCAAAGTAACCGGCGGAGAAACCGGCGGAGAAATCAGCTTTGAACAGGCTTACGTAAAGTTTAACCTTAACGCCAACCAATATGTGGTGGCGGGGCTGTTTATTCCCCGTATCGGTATTTTAAATGAAAATCACCTGCCCAACACGTTTAATGGTAACGAGCGCAATTATGTAGAAACCTTTGTTATTCCCGCCACCTGGCGCGAGTTAGGCATAGGGCTGTACGGCAGCATCAATAATTCGCCGCTCAATTATAGTGTAGCCATTATGAACGGCCTTAATTCTGCGGGTTTTGAGCATGGCACCGGGTTACAAGGCGGCCGCTTTGAAGGGCGTAATGCCAGCGCCAATAATTTAGCCGTTACTGCTGCACTGCAATATTATGTGGGCAACTTTAAAGCACAGGTTTCCGGCTACTATGGCGGCAGTGTTGGCGTAAGTAAACGAAGAGCGGATAGCCTCGGGCTTAACTCCGGAATTTTCGGTACCCCGGTTGCTTTGGGTGAGGCCGACGTGCAGTATGCCGGTAACGGCTTTTCTTTTCGTGCATTGGGTACCGTTGTTTCTTTGCCCAACGCCGACCTTATTAACCGCGCGTATGCCAACAACACCCCGCAAACCGAATACGGCGCTTATGCCGAGTTGGGATATGACGTGCTGTATGCCACTATTCATCACCGCCATCAGCAGCAGCTGATTGTTTTTGTACGCGACGAAAAGCTGGACCTCAACGCTAAGATTCCGGTTAACGGAGTTACTGACCAGACGCTGAACCAAAATTATGTGGTTACCGGGTTAACTTACCTGCCTATACGGAACGTAGCCATTAAGGCTGATGTGCGCCTGATTCATACCGGTACGCAAAACCCGAACCTGATTATTAACCCTAATCCTGCCGCTTTACCTTATCAGCAAAATAATGACCTGATTAATGTAGGACTGGCTTACGCATTTTAATTTTATGGAAAGAAGAGAATTTTTAAAAAAGGGCTGCACTTTTTGCCTGCTTGCCGGCGCCGGCTTAGCGGTTGGCAGCCTCGCTTCCTGTTCCACCTTGCCAGTTTATCAGGCCGCTATCAGTAATCAACAGGTGGCTGTTCCGGTCAGCCTGTTTGCCAGCGGCGATGTTCATGTAATTCAGCCCAAAAGCATGTATTACAATATTGCCCTGAAAAAGGAGGCCAGCGGCACGTATACAGCGCTGCTGCTGCGCTGCACGCATGCTGATAACCAATTGATGGTTACCGGAAATGGCTTTAAATGCAACCTGCATGGCAGCGCTTACGATCAGGAGGGCCATGTGTTGCAGGGCCCAGCTGAGCAGCCGCTGCATCAATATCTTACAGAAATTAAAAACGATCAAATCATCATACACTTATCTTAACTTATTATGAAATACCGTTTACTGCTTACTTTTTTATTTGGCGGACTGCTGGCCTTTACCAGCTGCAAGAAATCCGGAAATGCACCTGCCGTATCCAATGATAATACCACTGAAGGCAAAATATTAACTGACTTTGCCGCTGTACTGGCCAACCCTAATTATACTGACCTGCAAACCAATGCCGGGCATTTAAAAGATGCCGCCGCAGCACTGGTAAGCAGTTCTACTGATGCTAATTTACTGGCTGCCCAAACAGCCTGGAAAAATACACGGGCGCCCTGGGAAGCCTGCGAAGGTTATTTATTCGGTCCGGTAGAAGATTTTAATTATGACCCTACCATGGATAGCTGGCCGGTTGATAAAAACGAGCTGGACTCGCTGATTAACAGTAACAATCCGTTACAGGTTACAAACCTGGAGCCGTTGCCTTATACCTTAAAAGGTTTTCATGCTATTGAATATATCATTTTCGGTGTAGGGGGCATGCAAAAAGCCGCCAATATTACCGCCCGTGAAAAAGTTTACCTGACCTCTTTAACCCAAAGCCTGTACACGACTGCTACCCAGTTAAAATCCAGCTGGGATGCTTCTTCAGGTAACTTTACCAGGCAGGTAACTACTGCCGGTACCGGCAGTACCACTTATGCCACCCGGAAAGATTTTTTTATTGCCCTGCAGGGCGCCATGTCAGATATTTGCGATGAGGTAGCCAACTCGAAGATGCAGACCCCGTTTGCCGCCAGAGATTCCACGCTGGACGAGTCCTCTTTCTCGCATAACTCCATCAGCGACTTTAAAAATAATATTACCGGTATTATGAACGCCTATATGTGCAATTACAACGGCGCCTCAGGTGCTGGGTTAAACCAGCTGGTGGCCGCTAAAAACAGTTCGCTGGACCTTAAGCTGCAAACGCAGATGAAAGCGGCTATTGCATCATTCAGTACCATTACTACCACCTACGAAAAGGCCATTTATACCCAGCAAAGTCAGGTGAAAGCGGTACAGGCATCCATTAATACCCTAAAGGCCACGCTTGACGGCGACCTGAAGGATTTCATCAATGCCAACATTAAAGATTAACGTTCAATACCCATACAAGTGCGCAAGATTAAAGTGATAGGTAGTTTGCTGTTGCTGATATTCATCCTGGTGCGATGTCAAAAGGCAGCAGTACTTCCGGACGGAGATTATAACGATCAACTATCGGCAGGTTTGCAAACGGCGGTAGATGCCACCAGCCATGCCTTTAGTAATATGTTTACCGGCATGGGCAGTTACGACCAGCATGTGCATGCACTGGGCGATGATGTGTTCAGCCGTTCTTTTGTTTCAGCGCCCGCGCCGGTAAACAGCGGTTTAGGCCCCATCTATAACAACGTTTCCTGTGTTTCATGCCATCACAATGACGGGATTGGCTTGCCTACCGCGGGTGATTTGCAGTCGTCATTACTCATGCGCATCAGCTTGCCGGGTGAAGATGCAAACGGGTCTCCTTATCCGGTGCCGGGCTATGGTATCCAGGTGCAGGACAAGGCGGTGTTCGGCAAGCAGCCGGAAGCTAAGGTAAACATTGCTTATACCTACCAAACCTATTATTTTGATGATGGTACCAGCTATGAGCTGCGTACGCCTACTTATACGCTTAGTAATTTGTATCTTCCTATTACAGGCAGTTATCAGCTTTCGCCCAGGCTGGCGCCACCCATGATCGGGATCGGTTTGCTGGAGGCGATTCCCGAAAGTCAGATAGTAGCCGGTGCCGATCCTAATGACGCTAACGGGGATGGCATCAGTGGGCATGCCAATTATGTGCTGGATTCTGTATCCAAGACCAGGCAACTGGGACGTTTTGGCTGGAAAGCCAATACCCCATCCGTAAATACACAGGTAGCGCTGGCCTTTAGCCAGGATATTGGCTTAACCAGCAGCGGCATTCCCATTGAAAGCAGCCATGGGCAGGCACAATATGACGGGGTGAAGGATGACCCTGAGGTGCCCGACAGTATTTTTAATGCAGTTAAGTTTTACGCGCAGACCTTACAGGTACCCGCCCGCCGCAATACCACCGATGCTACCGTACAACGCGGCGCTCAGCTTTTTGCATTAGGCAAATGCATTAACTGCCATAAGCAAACTTTTACCACGGCAGTGGATGTAGCCCGGCCTTACCTGTCAAACCAGGTGATCCATCCTTATACGGATATGCTGGTGCACGAAATGGGTGCCGGACTGGCCGACAACCGCCCGGACTTTATGGCTACCGGCACCGAGTGGCGCACCGCACCGTTATGGGGCTTGGGCCTGTATGAGACGGTGAACAACCCGGGATATTACCTGCACGATGGCAGGGCCCGTACCATTACCGAAGCCATTATGTGGCATGGCGGAGAGGCGGAGGCTTCCAAAGCTTATTTCTCTCACTTATCTACCAATGACCGTAATGCTATGCTTAAGTTCCTGAAATCCCTGTAAATCCATAAGAGTTTATTATATAAAAAGCAGATACATGATAGATTGTCATGCATCTGCTTTTTCATGACGTTGTCTCGAAGCTTTGATTTCCGGCATGTGCGTGTTGGCCCAGTCGTACAAGGTCATCAGCGGCGCTACCAGGCTTTCGCCAAGCGGCGTTAGGGCATACTCCACCTTAGGCGGAATCTGTGCATACATTCTCCGGGTTAACAGCCCGTCTGTCTCCAGTATCTTCAAAGTTACAGTCAGCATTTTTTGAGAAATACCGTCAATGAGCTGATGCAGTTCATTAAAGCGCAGCGTCCCATGGTCAGACAGCATAATGACCGTAAGCATCGACCATTTATCACCCACACGGTTCAAAACTTCCTTTACCGGGCAGTGGTCGCGGTCATTCTCACATTTTCTTAAAATTTCTTTTTTCATAGCCCTCTCATTTTCAATATTAGTTACTTTAAGGTAAGTGCCTGACATTGAGGTGCCTTCTTGTTTAAAATCAAATCAGCCCTTAGCTTTGACTTACTTAAAGTAAGTTAATTAACAAAAGTAATAAAAGCAGATTATGGATTTACAATTGAAAGGCAAAAGAGCGCTGGTTACCGGTTCCAGCGCCGGTTTGGGTGAAGCCATTGCCCGCACGCTGGCTGCAGAAGGTGCAGCAGTCATTGTTCACGGCAGAAATGAAGCGCGCGCTGAGGCGGTGGCCGAAAGTATTGAAAAAACCGGTGGGCAGGCCACCTGTGTTTTAGGCGATTTGTCTACTGACAAAGGTGCGGATGACGTGGCAAACCATGTATTAGCTGATGGGCCGATAGATATACTGATAAACAACGCCGGCGCTTACCAGCCCAGACCATGGCTGCAGGTAAGCGTAGAAGACTGGCACGAAAGTTACAACGTGAATGTGCTGGCTTATGTGCGCATGATTCACCGTTTGCTGCCCGCCATGAAAACCCTCGGGTGGGGACGTATGATTCAGATTGGCTCTTCGGGCGGCATTGAGCCATTTGCCCTGCAGCCGGACTATCTGGCAGCAACCGCTGCCCGGCATAACCTGACCGTGTCGCTCGCCCGCGAGCTAAAAGGCACCGGCATTACCTCCAACACCGTAGCGCCCGGACCTATGCTGGTGGAAAATACGCGCACTATGCTCCTGAACATGGCCGGTCAGTACGGCTGGGGCGATAATTGGGCCGATATTGAACGTAATGCAGTTGCCCAATTTGTACAAAATGATGTGGGGCGTTTTGGCAGGCCTGAAGAAGTGGCTGCAGCCGTTGCTTATTTAACCAGCCCGATGGCCGATTATATAACAGGCGCATTACTGCGTGTTGACGGCGGGCATACCAAATCAATCTAACTTTATTAAACCACGTATCATGAATAATAAAGCAAAAAAACTGACGGGTTGGGTGTTGAGCGGCATCGTTTTGCTGCTCCTCACGGCTTCCGCTGCAGATAAAATCAGCGGCAGTGTGCATTCGCTGCAAATGACGCAATCCTTCGGGATTGCGCCGGGCGCTTACCGGCTGCTGGGTATCATAGAACTGGCGTCGGCCCTTTTGTTTATAATTCCGCGAACCGGTGTGCTCGGGCTGCTGCTTTTATCCTCTTATTTCGGTGGCGCTATAGCTACACATTTGCAGCACGGGCAAAGTATAATATTCCCGGCAGCCATAGAAGCACTGACATGGATAGGCGCATTAATTCGTTTTCCTGAACTCTGGCAACGGTTAAAAAAGAATATTTAAAGAAATTGTTGCACGGTTTCGGGATGGATAGGCGGATGGAAGAATAAAGATAGTTTCTCATCTGGCTTCATCTGAAAACTGCTGATCAGGGTTCTTTCGGTTTTGTTCCGGTATTTACTCTGATCAAAGAGATTTCGAACATTATAACAGGGGAGGGGTTAATTTATAGAAACTTATTTCAGCCACATGAAGAGAATCATCTTTACGCTTGCATTTTTCTCTTTATTTGTCAGTGCCGGATATGGACAAACTGTTAACAACGCAGGTTGGTTCTTTCTCACCAATACCCATCAGTTGTCCGAAAAATTTGATTTCCTGACAGACGTGCAGCTACGCTCAGCAGATAAGTTCAGCTATTTCAATACCTTACTGCTGCGGGGAGCTTTCAGCTATAAATTTAATAAAAAACACGCTGTTGCGTTGGGTTATACCTACAAAGGGGATTGGGAGCATAATGATGGTAAAAGCACCTACTCGCCTGAGAATCGTCTTTTTGAGCAATATTTGTACGCATTTAGAGCCGGCAGGGCAGAACTGAATTTTCGTGCCCGGTTGGAGCAGCGTTTTGTGAAAGACGGGGAAAAGGTTGCTTTTTCACAACGCCTGCGGGCATTTGTCAGCGCACAGATTCCGCTGATTGCCGATACCGGTTTTACTAAAGGATGGTACACCGGCATCCAGAATGAGATTTTTGTTAATGCACAGAACAAAGACAAGGTAAATCATAGCTATTTTGACCAGAACCGCTCGTTTGTTTCTTTGGGATATCGTTTCAGCAAAAAGATGGATGCAGAGTTTGGCTATATGTATTGGTTGCAAAAAGAAACGGATGACAGTACCCAAACCAATGTTTGGCAAATAATGGTAACGACAAAATTTTGACAGGTGCCAGGGCATTTGAGAAATAATAAATCCGGAGCGTTGGAATTTGTTTTCTCCATAACTGCCCCTGCTTTAAACCTTTTACTTCATTTCTTTACCTGCTTACTAACACTATTTTGGGCTAAAGTGTTATATAGGTATGAATGACAGCAAAATCATCAACCTGTTAGATGTTAAAGATGTAGACCGGATCATTGAAATGGCCTGGGAAGACCGTACCCCTTTTGACGCTATAGAGGCGCAGTTTGGCCTAAATGAAAAGAAGGTAATAGATTTGATGCGCAGGGAAATGAAGCTGTCGAGTTTTAAAATGTGGCGCGCCAGAGTGCAAGGCCGGCACACCAAGCATGCCAGGCTTCAAACAGAAACCATCACCCGTTTTAAAAGTAACCTGCAAAGGCAAATCACCCTGAACAAAATCAGTAAACGAAAAGGATAGCCGGCGTCTACACAGGCAGTATAAGCCCTGCTGCATTTAACAACAGCAGGATAAAATTCTATCGCTTTAATGGTACAGAAAGCACAATGCGTCTATCCTCCGGCTAAAGCCTATTCCTGCTTTATTCCAAATTAAACTCTCGTCAAAATTTTATACTTTTGATATTCGGTTTATACATTAATTTATTTTACAGACAGAAAATGAAAGTCGCAGTAGTAGGCGCCACCGGTTTGGTGGGCACTAAAATGTTGCAGGTTCTGGATGAACGCAACTTTCCGGTAACAGAAATTATCCCCGTTGCCTCCGCTAAAAGTATCGGTAAAGAAGTTACTTTTAAAGGTAAGCAATACAAGGTGGTATCTGTTGAGGATGCGATTAAAAAGAAGCCCGATGTAGCTTTATTCTCTGCAGGCGGCAGCACTTCGTTAGAGCAGGCGCCTTTATTTGCCGAAGCAGGCATTCCGGTTATTGACAATTCATCAGCCTGGCGCATGGACCCTACCAAAAAGCTGGTGGTGCCCGAGGTAAATGCTCATGTGCTGACTGCCGAAGATAAAATTATCGCCAACCCAAACTGCTCTACCATACAAATGGTAGTGGCCTTGAAACCCCTGCATGACCGTTATAAAATCAGGCGTATTGTGGTTTCTACCTACCAGTCGGTAACCGGCACCGGGGTAAAAGCAGTAAATCAACTGATGGATGAGCGTAAAGGCATTGAAGGCCCTAAAGCTTATCCTTACACCATCGACCTGAATGTACTGCCCCATATTGATGTGTTCCAGGAAAATGGTTACACCAAAGAGGAAATGAAAATGATATTGGAAACCCGTAAAATTATGGGCGATGACAGCATTCGCGTTACTGCAACTACCGTGCGCATACCGGTAATGGGCGGTCATTCCGAATCAGTAAACATTGAGTTTGAACAGGATTTTGATTTGACAGAAGTGCGTGATATACTGCAAAAAGCGCCGGGCGTAATTGTGGTGGATGATGTAGCCAACCTGAAATACCCTATGCCGCTGGACGCACACGACAAAGACGAGGTATTTGTAGGCCGCCTTCGCCGTGATGAAAGCCAACCTAATACGCTGAACGCCTGGATTGTGGCAGACAACCTGCGCAAGGGTGCGGCTACCAACGCCGTACAGATTGCCGAGTATCTGGTAGCTAAAAATTTAATTGGCCAGGCGGTAGAAGCGTAAATAGTAGAATAAAATTGTATTTTAGTGGGGATAGCGGTTAGCTATCCCTTTTTTGTAAACCTATGAAAACCATTTTCACGTTAATCACCTTTTTTATGGGTTTTGTATTACAGGCGCAACACCTTACGCCGCAACAGGTTCAATATAACCTGTATAAAAGTTATAATCGAATTGATTATTGGGATAGACAAACCTCAGAAGTAAAAGATGATTCACTGGCCGTGGCTAATGATAAGTTTCGGCATTTGCTACAAATGTACGGCAAACAATACCCGTTCCTACTACAGCAATCCTTTGAAAAATTTAAAGGGATGGACGTAGCCACCTCACCAGACGGCTTACTGCGCATTTATTCGTGGGATACCTGGACTGGCGGCACCATGCACTTTTTCGATCATGTGATTCAGTTTAAAACCGGCAATAATACCCAAACACTGGTGATGCCATCGGAAGGTGAAAGTGATTCCGGCTATTATTATCCAAAAATATTTACAACCAAGCTAAACGGCCGAACATATTACCTGGTGGATTTCGAAGGCATTGGTTCAACAAAATACGTAGGGGAGGGTATCAGAATTTTTGCGATTGAAAACGGCCGGTTAAATACTGAGGTTAAACTGATTAAAACTTATAGTGGCCTGTACAACCAGTTATATGAAGCTTTCAACTTCCTTTCTGTAGTAGACTGGAAAGTACGTCCGTCCATCCGTTTTAATGCTAGCACTAATACCATATATATTCCATTAGTGGATAGTAAAGAGAATATGACACATCGGTATATTTCTTATAAATTTACAGGCAAATACTTTGAAAAGGTAAAAAGCTAATTGATGATTTCCTTTGCGCACCGTGTTTTTATGGAAGTGGCAGCTAATTTGAGTTTCTCAAAGGCGGCGCACATTTTATTTATTACCCAGCCGGCCATTAGTAAACACATCAAAGCGCTCGAAGATCAGTACAAAGTGCCTTTGTTTGAACGTAAAGGCAACAGCATTATTTTAACCCGCGCCGGAACCAAGCTCAATGAATATTTATTGCAGGCTGTTGAAATTGAGCGCAAGGCCGAATATGATCTGTCGCTGATGAGCAATTCCTCGCAAGCGGCCGGGCATTTGCGCCTGGGGGCCAGTACCACTATTGCCTTGTATATTCTGCCTTCTATACTCTCCGGGTTTCAGCAAAAAAATGCCAATGTGGATATCCAGTTGGTAAACCGAAATTCGGAATATATATTGAATGCCCTGCTGACCCACGAGGTGGATATGGGTATCATCGAGGTGGATAACAAACTGACCACCGTATCTTACCGCCCGTTCATGACGGATGAAGTAATTCCGGTATGCTCGGCTAAAAGTCCGCTGGCGGGTAACTCATTGAGCTTAAAGCAGATGCTGAAAACCCCGGTAGCCCTGCGCGAACGCGGGTCGGGTACGTTAAATGCCTTGTTCAAGGCCTTGGCCGTTCAGCATGTGAAGCCGGCTGATTTAACGGTGAAAATCCGACTGGGGGGAACAGAGGCGCTCAAAAACTTCATTTTGGCCGATCAGTGCCTCGGCTTTTTACCCGAGCCGGCCATTATACGCGAATTGGCTGCCGGCGATTTGGTGAAAGTACCGGTTGCCGGATTAAAAATTGTGCGCGACTTTTATTTTATACGTCGTAAAGGAACGGAAGATTATGGTTTGACGCATGATTTTGCAGAATACGCATTGCAGCATTTAGGACCATGGCAGCCGGCGCAAAATTAAAATCGATTAAATATAAAACCAATATTTAAATGTCAAGGTTGTTCTGTTGTTAAAATGTGTAACCATAAATTAATTAGCAGAAATCATGGCAACTTTAAATAACCGTAAGGTAGCAATCCTTACCGAAGAAGGATTTGAACAGGTAGAATTAACCAGCCCTAAAGAAGCACTGGAAGCTGCCGGTGCGCAAGTACATGTTATATCACCGCAAAGCGGTAAAATTAAAGCCTGGGACAAAGACCATTGGGGTATTGAAATTGAAGTAGATAAGAATCTGAATGATGTAAAACCTGAAGATTATGATGCTTTGGTGTTACCCGGCGGTGTACTGAATCCCGACAAGCTGCGCCAGAATAAAGATGCAGTTGCTTTCGTAGCTGCGTTTTTACAGGAAGGTAAACCGCTGGCAGCCATTTGCCACGGTCCGCAAATGCTGATTGAAACCGGTTTGATTGAAGGCCGTACCTTAACTTCCTATCCGTCTTTGCAAACAGACCTGAAAAATGCAGGCGCTAACTGGGTAGACCAGGAAGTGGTGACCGACAATGGCCTGGTGACAAGCCGCACCCCTGCCGATTTAGAAGCTTTCAACAAAAAGGCGATTGAAGAAATAGCCGAAGGTGTGCATGACCATGCTTAAGCAGGCATCAAAACCAAAACAAGGAGGCAGTGTTAAAGCACTGCCTTTTTTATTCCGTTATATTTGCACATGCCTCAACAAAAAGCCATCATTACTGGCGCCGGTATAGCCGGTATTGCCACCGCTATCCGCCTGGCCGTAAAAGGGTACCAGGTTGAGGTATTCGAGGCGAATAACTACCCTGGCGGTAAATTAAGCGAGTTTAATCAGCAGGGTTACCGCTTTGATGCAGGGCCTAGTTTGTTTACCATGCCGCAGTATGTAGATGAACTGTTTCAGTTAGCAGGAAAAGTACCCTCCCAAGCTTTTCGTTATCAAAGGCTCGATACCATCTGCAACTATTTTTACACGGATGGCAGCCGTTTCAGCGCTTATGCTGATACGGAAAAGTTCATGGCTGAAGCTGAACGAGTGTTTAATGAGCCGGTAGCCAATCTGAAAGCTTACTTTGAGAAAAGCAGGCAGATATACGAAATTACCAATCATGTGTTCTTAGAGCAGTCGCTGCACCGGCTAAAAACTTATCTGAGCGGTAAAACTTTGCAATCGGTTGCACAACTGCCGAAGATTGACGCCTTTCGTACCATGCACGCTGCCAACCGGCAACTGCTGACAAATCCGCATATGGTGCAGTTCTTTGATCGCTATGCCACCTACAATGGTTCCAATCCATACCATGCGCCGGCTACGTTAAATGTGATTCCGCACTTGGAGCAGCATTTCGGCGCTTACTTTCCGGAGGGTGGTATGTACAGCATCACAACCAGCCTGGTACAGCTGGCAGAAAGCTTAGGTGTACAATTTCACTATCAGCAACCGGTGCAGCGCATAGTGGTGGCAGGCAAAAAAGCCACCGCCGTACAAGTGAACGATAAGCTAATAGAGGCTGATGTGGTGATTTCAAATATGGATGTGTGGTTTACCTACCGTAAATTATTGCAGCAGCACCCACAGCTTTTCCCTGAAAAAATACTTAGGCAGGAGCGCAGCAGCTCAGCATTGATTTTTTATTGGGGTATCAGCCGGCAGTTTGCAGGACTGGATTTACATAACATATTTTTCAGTGCTGATTATGAAGCGGAGTTTAATCATATCTGGAAGGAAAAGAACATTTACAATGATCCTACCATCTATCTCAATATCAGCTCTAAATATAAGTCAGGTGATGCTCCCGCAGGGCATGAAAACTGGTTTGTAATGATTAATGTGCCGGCCAACACCGGGCAGGATTGGGATGCGTTGATTACAGCGGCCCGAAATCATATTATACGTAAGCTTTCAATGCAGTTAGGGCAGGATATTATGCCATTAATTACCTGCGAAAGTATATTAGACCCGCGCAGTATCGAAAGCCGGACTTCATCCTATCAGGGCTCTTTGTATGGTACCAGTTCTAATGATCAATTTGCCGCTTTTTTGCGCCACGCCAACCGTTCATCCAAAATAAGTAACCTGTACTTTTGCGGGGGCAGTGTACACCCGGGCGGCGGTATCCCCCTGGCGTTGCTATCTGCCAAAATTGTAAGCGAATGGG
>CAXTCH010000058.1:0-12342 GCA_964241945.1 uncultured Mucilaginibacter sp. | reverse complement strand
TTTCGGCTTTTTATTTCAATACGTTTCCGAAGATTTCAAAATCTTAAAAAAGCCCGACTGGCGCTCACCCTATCACGATCCGCAAACCGGCGCACGGCTTACAGATTCACTTAACAGCATTAGTTCTAAACCTACGCCTGGTTTTGCTATCGGTTTTATTACCCGTTACCGCTTAACCGAACATTTAGAGGTGCGCACTACCCCTGCCCTGGTTTTTGCCGACCGTTCCTTAAGTTACGTATATGCCACTGCTTCTGAGAATGTAGATAAGCAGGTGCAAACTACAGCTATAGACCTGCCCTTGTCGTTCAAACTAAAATCAGACCGTGTGGGCGATTTCCGGGCCTACCTGCTCGGTGGGGTAAAATATACTGCTGCCATAGGCTCGAAACGTAATGCAGATGCCAATGCCGACCCGCTGGATAAACTGGTAAAAAACGTAAACGGCTTTGGCTCCTATGAAGTAGGTTTGGGCTGTGATATCTACTTTGAATACTTCAAGTTTTCGCCCGAAATAAAACTGACCAATTCTTTTGGCAATGTATTAGTTGCCGAAAACCATCCTTACGTTAACCCATTAAGTAAATTGTTTTTCCACAGTGTGAGTTTCAGTTTATATTTTGAATAAAAGTCGGAAAAAGAAACCCCATTACTTTTCTTCTTCTTTCAATCACTCAGCCCCTTATTCACTTCCTACAATCTGAAACCAAACAGCACAAGGCCAACTTCCCTTACTTACTACTTACTAATAATCTTTACTTACTTAAAAAAAACATAATTTCGCTGCCGTTAGTTACACTTACCTATGGCTAAAATTGCACTTATTACAGGCGCCACGGCCGGCATCGGCGAAGCCTGTGCACAACTATTTGCCCAGCAAGGATATAACCTGATACTGACCGGCCGCCGGCAAGACCGGCTTGATCGCCTGGCTCGTCGCCTGAATGAATCTTATAATATAGAAGTTGCCGTTTCAGCATTTGATGTGCGCCTGCGCCAGCAGGTAGAGCATAACCTGAACACGCTGCCCGATGCCTGGAAACAGGTAGATGTACTGGTGAATAATGCCGGGTTAAGCCAGGGGCTTGATCCTATACAAAAAGGAAGCTATGATGATTGGGATACCATGATTGATACCAATATAAAAGGCTTATTATATGTAAGTAAAATTGTAGCCAACTGGATGATTGACCGCCTGCAGGGCCATATTGTAAATATCAGCTCCATTGCCGCTAAAAATGTGTATGCCAATGGTAATGTATATTGCGCCAGCAAGGCTGCAGTAGATGCGTTGAACCAGGGCATGCGAATCGATTTGCTGCCGTATAATATCCGCGTATCAGGCGTATTCCCCGGGGCGGTGGAAACTGAATTTTCAGAAGTTCGTTTTAAAGGGGATAAAGACCGGGCTAAAAAAGTATACGACGGTTTTGAACCGCTGGTAGCTGCCGATGTAGCTGATGCCATTTATTATATGGTATCGCGCCCTGCCCATGTAAATGTAAATGAGCTTATTTTAATGCCCGCAGCCCAAGCCAACGCCACAACGTTTAACCGGAAGTCGTCATAAACTATAGATTTGAATTTTAAAAGGAACCATGTCATTAACTGCAACCATAGACCAGGATATTAAAAAAGCCATGCTGGCTAAACAGGAAGCCCGCCTGCGCGGCTTGCGTGCCATTAAATCGGCCCTGCTGCTGGCCCGTACCGAAAAGGGCGCTGCCGAAGAAGTGAGCCAGGAAGCTGAAATTAAAGTATTGCAAAAATTAATTAAACAGCGTAAAGAGTCGGCCGAAATTTACAAGGCGCAAAACCGCGAGGACTTATATAAAATTGAAGCCGAAGAGCAAGAGGTGATTGAAGAATACCTGCCTAAGCAGATGGATAAAGCCGAGATTGAAACTTACGTAAAAGATTTGATTGGCAGGGTAGGAGCCGCTTCGGTAAAAGATATGGGTAAGGTAATAGGCGCCGCCAACAAAGAGCTGGCCGGCAAGGCCGACGGCAAAACCATATCTGAAGTGGTAAAACAATTATTGTCATAAATAGTGCTTTTTTGTTGCAACTCACTTACAAACAACTAATTTTATACCGAACCGTAAACCGGGTTAAATAGTAAACGCCGGTTTATCGTTATTCAAGACAGACCTTATATACTGTGTATGGAGTATTTGCTTAAAGAAGAAAATGGGTTTAATTACATCGATGAAGGTGAAGGCGACGTTTTGTTGGTGCTTCACGGCCTCATGGGTGCTTTAAGCAATTTTAAAGATGTAATTGACGAATTTAAAAACGAATACCGGGTAATTATCCCTATACTGCCCATATATGATTTGCCTTTGCTGACTACGGGGGTGAAAACTCTGGCCAAGCACGTGCATAAGTTTGTGACTTATAAAAAGCTAAATAACTTTATCATGCTGGGCAACTCGCTGGGTGGCCACGTAGCATTAATTTACTGCCTGTCTCACCCCGATAAAGTAAAGGCGCTGATACTTACCGGTAGTTCCGGCTTATATGAAAATGCCTTTGGCGGGTCGTTCCCCCGTCGCGAGAGCTACGATTTTGTGAAGGAAAAAGTAGAATATACCTTTTATGATCCGGCTACAGCTACCAAGGAACTGGTAGATGATGTGTTTGCTACCATTAATGACCGTAACCGGGTAATACGTATATTGGCGATGGCCAAATCGGCCATACGGTATAATATGGCTAAAGAGGTACACAAAATTAAAATTCCGGTAGATTTAATATGGGGCCGGAACGACAAGATTACACCGCCCGACGTAGCCGAAGAGTTTAATCATTTGTTGCCCCATTCGGAACTGCACTGGATTGATCAATGCGGCCATGCCGCTATGATGGAGCAGCCGGCTGAATTTAACCGGTTACTGCGAAACTTTTTGGAAAAGCTGAAGGTAAAAGTTTAGAAAGTAAATAAAAGATATGCTGGCTATTGAATTAGTTACCGATACTGTAGTACCTGTGTTATTAACCGACACGGTGCAAACAGTAATTGACCGTATGATTGAGTTCAGAGTACGGCACCTGCCGGTAATTAACGAGCAGCAGTTTATCGGGTTAATTTCAGAGAACGACATTATTCAGCATGATAATCAGGAACTGGTAAGTTCACTGACCCTGGCGCTGATGACTTCCTATGTAACCGAGGATCAGCATATTTATGATGTTATCCGCCTGTTTCATGATCAGAAGCTTACCCTGGTACCAGTGCTGAGCGCTGCTAAAAACTATCTGGGGGTCATCAGCTTAAGCAGCATGAACAACTACTTTGCCGAAATTACGGCAGTAGATGCGCCGGGTAGCATACTGGTACTTGAGATTGACAATAAAAATAATTCGCTGGCCCATATGGCACAGATTGTGGAAGCGGAGAATGCACAAGTGCTCAGTTCCTATGTACGCTCTTTTCCGCACTCTACCCGCATGGAGGTAACACTTAAAATTAATAAGCAGGATATTGCGGCTATCAACGCCGCCTTCATCCGTTATAATTATGACGTGAAAGCGATGTTCAATTACAACGATGACAATGACGATACTATGGACCGGTATAATTCTTTCATGAACTACCTCAACTTTTAAGGATGCGGATAGCAATTTACGGCCGGCAGTTTAACGATTCAGTTTTGCCTTTTGTGCAGCAATTGTTTGACAGCCTGGCAGCGCATGGGGTTGAAATTTATGTTCATCATCAACTTTATGAATCTCTTACCGGCAGATTTGCGCACCTGCAATACCATAATTTAGAAGCCGACCGGCCTATTAAGGATTTTATAGATATTTTTATCACCATAGGCGGCGACGGCACCATGCTCGATATTGTGAGCATCATACGTGATACCGGCATACCGGTAATTGGTATCAACTTCGGCCGTCTGGGCTTTTTGGCCAGCATCAATAAAAGCGATATTGCCGCAGCGGTAGATGCGGTGGTGTCGCAACGGTACACTATCGACAGCCGGGAGCTCATCAAAATCGACTCGGAAGCCAAATTGTTTGGCGATAACAATTTTGCGCTAAATGATATCACTATCCATAAGCGTGATGATGCAGCCATGATTACCATGCATGCCTATCTGGACGGTGAGTTTCTGAATTCCTATTGGGGGGATGGTATCATAATCTCTACCTCCACAGGTTCAACCGCTTATTCTCTGAGTTGCGGTGGCCCTATTATTTTTCCGCAATCCAACAGCATTGCGGTAACGCCGGTGTCGCCCCATAATTTAAATGTACGGCCTATTGTGTTGCCGGACAGCGCCAAGCTCACTTTTGAAGTGGAAACCCGAAGCGCCAATTATTTAATATCCTGCGATTCGCGAACCGAAGTGATAGATAAGGCCATTAAGTTTGATATCTGCAAGGCCGCCTTCCGGCTGAACTTATTGCGTCTGAATAATGAAAGTTACCTCTCAACGTTAAGAAACAAGTTATTGTGGGGTTTAGATGCCCGCAATTATTAAATTTGTTAGATGCCCAAAATTAGTTTGCTTTTTTTATTCCTGCTGTGCAGTTGTGCCCTACACGCCCAAACCTGGGAAATTGGCGGCATGGCCGGTGCGGCAGGCTATATGGGCGATTTAAATCAAACCAATCCGGTAAAGGTGAGCGGGGCAGCGGTAGGCGGGTTTGTAAAACGTAATTTTAACGGCTATTTGTCGGCTAAAATCAGTTTTATTCATGGCAATATTCAGGGAGCCGACAGTACGTCGCGAAACGAACAATTTTATGACCGCAATCTCAGTTTTCAAACCAAACTTAATGAAATTAGCCTGATCGGAGAGTTTAACTTCCTGAAGTACATTCCTGATGTAAGCGAAAGCCGTTTTACCCCTTATGTGTACTTGGGTATTGGTGCAGTGAACTATACCCCTCTGGCCAGGTACCAGGGCCACCTCTATGACTTACGCGGTTTAACCACCGAGGGGCAAAGTAAGCCTTATCCCAATTTTGCGCTTACTATTCCTTACGGTGCCGGCGTAAAATACAATTTTGCAGGTAAGTGGACCTTGGGCGCCGATGCGGGCTATCGTAATCCGAACACTGATTATCTGGATGATGTAAGCGGTTTGTATCCCAGCAAAACTAAATTGCCCAATGCCATCTCCCAGGCGTTATCCGACCGCTCGGGCGAACGTTTGGGAACCAATATTGGTTCAGTCGGAAGCCAGCGCGGAGATTTGCGAAGCAGAGATACTTACTTCTTTTTCGGTATTACACTGTCTTATACTTTTGTAACCGAGAAATGCTATTTTGAAAGGTAAAATTCTGAAAAATTAAATTATATAAAATTTTATTTGGTTTTAAAAGAAACCTACGTAATTTTAAAGTGTTAATGCTTGCCAAGAAAGTATAAACCTTTAAAAATTACAACTATGGCCGAATTAAATGTTTCGCGCGCTGCCGGTAGTAAGCGAACTGCTCTGCGCGTTGACCTTACCGCAATGGTTGACCTTGCGTTTCTTTTAGTTACCTTTTTTATGCTGACCACTACCTTGTCAAAACCCCGGGCAATGGATCTGGGCATGCCGGTAAATAGTGATGCCGGAGCTGTGGCCGCTTCGCGCTCGGTCACGTTATGCCTGGGTAGCTACAATAGGGTGTTTTTGTATCGTGGTCAGCTTACCCAACCCATTGAAGCCCCGCAGGTAATTAATATGGACAGTAAAAGGTTGCGTAATGTTCTGCTGACTATTAAGCAGCAAGTACAGCAATCAACAGGCAAAAGCCTGGTGGTGATGGTTAAACCAGCGGCCCACTCCAATTACGGCAATCTGGTAAACACGCTTGATGAGCTCAACATTACGCAAAACTTCACCTATGCCATTGAGCCTATCAGTAGTCAGGAAATGGATGCTTTGAAAGCGAAGCAGATAGATTAATACTTTAGCTTAATCAAATTTGTATCAAAAAATATAAATAAAATCTGTTGAAATTGACTCAAAGCTGTTCAAAATTAAAGCGGTAGCTCCTTGTTGGTTGTCAACTTGTTAGTAATTGCTTAAAAGACTGGTACTAAAAATACCGGTCTTTTACTTTTTTAAGAAATGTGTGAAAAAATTATGGTTGCTTAAGTGGGCAGTCCTTTATGTAATTTTTGTCTTAAGTATTTCTTTTAGGCAGTATAATAAAAAAATTCAAACTAAGTTTTACCTTTGTACCCTGAAAAATCAGGATGCAACGGTGTTATAATCAACGCGATTTACCTGATAATTTAAACAGTGATTAATCCAAAGCTTAATAAACAGTGCAATCCGGCAGTCCAAAAAACAGGCGGCTTAACAATGTGCAACGGCTTTAAAAAGGTTTAGCAACCGGTATCATGGGATATAAAGATCAGATTGATTTGTCGAGATTGCCTGCTCATGTAGCTATCATTATGGATGGCAACGGGCGCTGGGCAAAAGGGAAGGGTAAGTTGCGGGTATTCGGCCATCATAACGGCGTTGTTTCGGTGCGCGATGTAGTAGAAGGCGCCGGAGAACTGGGGGTTAAGTATTTAACGTTGTACACGTTTTCAACCGAAAACTGGAACCGGCCCAAGCTGGAAGTAACGGCCATTATGGAACTACTGATCAGTACCATTAATAAAGAAATTGCGCAGCTCATGAAAAATAATGTTCGCCTTAATGCCATCGGCGATTTAAGTCAACTGCCGCAAAAGTGCCACCGTGAATTGCAGGGAGCCATCAATAAAACCGCTGCCAATACCGGTTTAACGCTTACCCTGGCGTTAAGCTACAGCTCACGCAAGGAAATTATGCAGGCTGCCAAAAATCTGGCGTTTAAAGTAAAAAGCGGCGAGCTGCAGCCCGAAGACATTACCGAAGAAGCATTTGCACAACAATTATATACGCATAAACTGCCTGACCCTGAACTGCTGATCAGAACCAGCGGCGAATACCGCATCAGCAATTACCTGCTTTGGCAAATTGCTTATGCCGAGCTGTATTTTACCCATAAGCTATGGCCTGATTTCCGCCGTGAAGATTTGTACGAAGCAATACTGGATTACCAGAAGCGCGAACGCCGTTTTGGGATGACCAGCGAGCAGGTGAACTAATTTTTACTTTTAACACTATTTAACAACTGTATAACCTATTTTTAGCCCACTAAAATACTCGGATGTATAAAATATTTATTACTGTTTTTCTTTCTCTGGCGAGTACAGTTGTTGTGGCTCAGGTCTCGGGTCAACCGGGTGCGGGCTCAAACATTCCCGTCGATAGTTTAAGCTATCTTAACCCCAAAGAATATATTGTAGGCGGTATCTCGGTGAGTGGCACCAAGTATCTGGATAAAGATATCTTAATACAAATTGCCAAACTTAACAAAGGCGATAAAATCAGTATTCCGGGTGACGCCAATGCTAATGTAATTAAGAACCTATTTGCACAGGGTTTGTTTGATGATGTAAAATTATATTACACAAAAATAAATCTGGATACCATTTACCTGGAAATTGCAGTAAAAGAGCTGCCGCGTTTATCCCGCATGCACATTTTGGGCATACGTAAAGGCGAGGTAGAAGACATTCAGAAAAAGCTGAGCGATAAAACCGGTAAAATTGTAAACGAAAACTTGCTGAGCACTACTTCGGCTATCATTAAAAAGCATTTTAATGAGAAAGGCTTCCTTAATACTACGGTGACTATGAAGCAGCGCCCCGACCCGGGGGATGCTAACAGCGTAGTACTGGACGTAATTGTTGATAAAAAGGAAAAGGTAAAAATCAACGAGGTTCTTTTTGAAGGCAATAAAGCCTTCTCGGCCAATAAGCTGCGCAAGTTTTTGAAAAAAACCCGCGAGCGTAAATGGTATAATCTGTTTGGTTCCAAAAAATTCAAAAACGACGTTTACGAAGAAGATAAGCAAACGCTGGTTGAAAAAATGCAGGCCGAAGGCTATCGTGATGCAGCCATTGTAAGCGACTCGGTTTGGAAAAACGATGAGCAAACCGTAAATGTAAAAATCAAAGTATACGAAGGTCCTAAATATTACTTCGGTAAAGTAACCTGGTCGGGTAATGCACGTTACCCTACTACGGTGCTGGAGCGCATATTACGGGTGAAAAAAGGAGACGTGTTCAGTGAGGAAGAGCTGAGCAAGCGCCTGAACGGGCCTACCCCCAACGGAGATGATATCAATTCCCTGTACCTAAACGACGGTTACCTGACATTTTCAGCAGATCCGGTGCAAACCCGCGTTTATAATGATACCGTGGATGTAAATGTGCGCATTTATGAAGGTGCACAGTATACCATCAACCGCGTAATTTTAAAAGGTAATGATGTAACTAACGATAAGGTAGTACTGCGCGAAATCCGTACCAAGCCGGGGCAGAAATTCTCTAAGGATGCCATCGTAGCCAGCCAGCGTGCCATTACCCAGTTAGGTAACTTCGATGAGCAGAAAACTGAGCCGAAGCCAACCAACATCAACCCGCAGGATGGTACAGTAGATATCGTTTACAACGTAGTTGAAAAGCCTTCCGACCAGGTAGAATTATCCGGCGGTTTTGGTGGCGGGCAACTGGTGGGTACTTTGGGTTTAACCTTTAATAACTTCTCGGTACGCAACCTGTTCCACCTGAAAGATTATAAGCCACTGCCTAAAGGCGATGGTGAGCGCTTAAGCTTGCGCGGACAAGCCAACGGTAAAAACTATCAGAACTTCTCGTTCACTTTTTCGGAGCCGTGGCTGGGTGGTAAACGTCCTATTTACTTTGGGGTAACTGCTTATACGCAGTTAAGTTCAACAGGTCAGTTTTACGCAAAAGACGACCCGCGTTACAACTTTTTGCGCATTAATGGTGTAGGTGTAACTTTAGGTAAGCGTTTGCACTGGCCTGACGATTTGTTCCAGCTGAACTATTCATTAAACGTAGACCACTACAAGCTGGATAACTTTACCGGCTACCTGTTTACCAACGGCACCTCATGGAATATCAAGCTTACCCAGGAGTTAAGCCGTAACTCATTGGATCAGCCTATTTATCCTACTTCGGGTTCCAACTTAAGGTTTACGGTACAGGCTACGCCGCCTTACTCGTTGTTCAACAACACCAATTATCTCATTGCTACTCCTGAAGACCGCTATCGTTTTGTGGAATATCACAAGTGGAAATTTGATGCGCAGTGGTTTACCCGTATTACCGGTAAGCTGGTAGTAATGTCGCAGGTGCGCTTCGGCTTCCTGGGTTATTTCAACAAGGATGTAGGCCAGTCGCCGTTCGAGCGCTTTAAACTGGGTGGTGATGGTATGGCAACTTATCAGTTCCTGCAGGGTAGTGAAATTATTGGTTTAAGAGGTTATCAAAACTTCTCTATCATCCCGGTAGGTACCAATTACAATACGTCTACCAACCCGGGCAGCCCTATTTATGATAAGTACACTTTGGAGCTTCGTCACCCGATTATCCGGAGCCAGTCGGCTACTATATTTGCCCTGGCATTTGCCGAAGGCGGTAACGTGTGGAATAATTTTAGCGACTTTGCACCGTTTAATATCCGTCGTTCTGCCGGTATCGGTGCTCGTATTTACCTGCCTATCTTTGGTTTGCTGGGTCTGGATTATGGTTATGGATTTGATAAAATTCCGGGCATCCCTGATGCGAACAAGGGTCAGTTCCACTTCTCCATCTCTCAAAGCTTAAATGGTGGTTTCAATTAAACGTAAATATTTTATATGAAGAGGACAATTATTACACTTGCCTTCGCGTTTATAAGCATCGCAGCGTGGGCGCAACGTTTTGCTTATGTAGATTCGGAGTATATATTAAAGCATGTACCCGAATATGCTTCATCGCAAAAGCAGATTAGCACACTGAATGATCAGTGGCAAAAAGAAGTAGAAGGCCGTTTCCAGGAGATTGACCGTATGTACAAATCCTATCAGGCCGACCAGGTTTTGATGACCGCTGATATGAAGAAGCGCCGCGAAGCCGAAATTATTGCCAAGGAAAAAGATGCCAAGGATTTTCAGCGCGCCAAATTTGGCCCCGATGGCGAACTGGCGCAGCGCAGTAATGCCTTGGTAAAGCCGGTTCAAGACCGCGTGGCCAAAGCTATTCAGGCAGTAGCTGAAGATCAGGGACTGGATATGATTTTTGACAAAAACAGCGAGGTGATGATGCTGTATGCCAACCCCCGCTATGATAAAAGCGCTGATGTAATTACACGTTTAGGTTTAAAGCCCGGGGTATTTGCAAAGTAAAAAATTTTATATAAAATCGCACAAATTAAACAAAGAACAAAAAGGACAATGAAAAAACTATTTAAGGTAGCCCTTATTGCAGGATGTATGCTGTTTGCGGCCGGCCTGGCTCATGCACAACAAAAAATTGGTTATGTAAATACAGCTGAGTTAATGCAGAACATGCCTGAAATGAAAGCTTTACAAACCCAGATGAATACTTACCAAAAATCATTCATGGATCAGCTAAACAGCATGAACGGCGAGTATCAAACCAAGGGTCAGACTTACGAAAAAAACCGTGCCACCATGACTGACGCTGCACGTACTGCTGCTGAAGGCGAATTGCAGGATATTCAAAAACGTATGCAGGATTTCCAAAATACCGCAAGCCAGCAAGTACAGGCTAAAAGCGCTGAACTGCTAAAACCGGTACAGGAAAAAGTACGCACTGCCATTACCGCTGTAGCTAAAGAAAAAGGTTTTGCTTACATATTGGATGCCAGCACTACGGAACTGATTGTTGCTCCGGAAGCCGATAACATTCAGACTGCTGTTAAAGCACGCCTGGGCCTAAAATAATTAAGATACTTATTGATTAAACAGAAAAGCGGAGGCATTGCCTCCGCTTTTTTTATTTTTGCACTATGCAAGCTCATCAACCTATCGGCGTATTTGATTCCGGCATCGGCGGTTTAACTGTGGCCAACGCCATCAGTAACGCTATGCCCAATGAGCAGTTAATTTATTTTGGCGATACTGCCCATCTGCCCTACGGTGATAAGTCGCCCGAGGCTATTAAATATTACTCCCTTAAAATTACGCGCTTTTTAATGGATCAGGGCTGCAAGGTTATTGTGATTGCCTGCAATACGGCATCTTCCCTGGCTTACCAGGATGTATTGCAGTTTATGGGCGATCAGTTGCCCATTTACAGCGTTATTGATCCGGTGGTAAATTTTGTAGCTCATGAAAACCGTTTCAAAAATATAGGGGTGATTGCTACCAAAGCAACTATTGAATCAGGCGTTTATACCCGCGAGTTGCATAAGGCTGATAACGGTCTGCAGGTTCATGCCATGGCCACACCCCTGTTGGTACCCATGATTGAGGAGGGCTTTTTTAATAATAACATCAGCCATACCATTATCCAATCATACCTGTCGGCTCCCGAGCTGGAAAATATTGACAGCCTGATTTTAGGCTGCACTCATTATCCGCTGATTAAGGAGGAAATAACCAGGTTTTACCGGAACGAAGTAGCGATTATTGATAACGCCGAACTTACCGCATCCTTTTTGAAAGCTGAACTGGAAAAGAAGGGCTTACTTAATCCGCAGAAAAACAACGGGCACCGCTTTTATGTGTCTGACTATACCCGCTCGTTTGAAGAAAGCACCCGTATCTTCTTCAAAGATAAAATACAACTGGAGCGTTGCAGTATTTGGGATTAATCTAAATTAAGCCCTCTTTAAACTTAACTTTATTAGTTAATTTTGCCAGCTATAGCAAATTAACCATAGTTGAATTTCTACCTCACATATATTTTTGTGGCGCTCGGGCTTTTTGCCTTTGTAGCGGTGTTCACTATGGTTGGGGTATATGCCGAGCGAAAGATATCTGCTTTTATTCAGGATCGCCTCGGGCCAACCGAAACCGGTAAATACGGCTCTTTACAGGTGGTAGCCGATATGCTGAAAATGCTGCAAAAAGAACTCATCATTCCGGCCGCGGCCGATAAAATGTTATTTACCTTAGCGCCCGTCATCATCTTTGTGGCCGTGTACCTCGGCTTTGCAGCCCTGCCCTGGGCGCCGGGTATCATCCCTTCAAAAATCAATCTGGGCCTGTACTATATTTTTGGCATTATTTCCATCGAAACTTTAGGGATATTAATGGCCGGTTGGGGTTCAAATAATAAGTTTGCCATTCTGGGGGCCATGCGTTCGGCAGCGCAGATAATCTCCTACGAGGTACCCGCCGGCTTTGCATTAATTTCGGCCGTCATGATTGCGCAAACGCTGGATTTGCAGCAGGTAGCCTTGCAGCAAGGTATCTTGTCGCGTGAGGGGAGTAAGTTTTTAGGCATCTGGAATGTATCGGCCGCAGGCGGTATTTTGT
>CAXTCH010000057.1:0-12344 GCA_964241945.1 uncultured Mucilaginibacter sp. | reverse complement strand
ATAGAGCGCTCTGCAGGAATACCGTAAATGGCTTTCCCTCTTTCCGACAATATCAACTCATCAGTGGTCAGGTTGGCCGACCATGTGCCCATGCCTGCTGCGCGGATAGCCTGTTGCAGGCGTTCTTCAGCTTGTTCAGTCTCCTTACGGGCCCGTACTTGTTTGGTAACCTCAACTGCCATATCCACGATGCCTGTAATTTGCCCGTTCTCTATCAGGGGGGTATATGAAAAATTAAAATACCCCGTTTCATCCTTGCCGTTGCGGTGCAGCATTACCTGAGTATCATAGCCGTATACCGGCTCGCCGGTACGGTATACCTGATGGAGTAACTGATAAGCAGGCTGCCCTTCTAATTCAGGTATGGCTGACAATAGGGGTTTGGCAACAATGTCTGCCTGCTTATTCAGCAATTGCAACATCGGCGGGTTTACTGACTCAATGACCAAATCCGCGCCGCGGAACACGATGGTGGCTACCGGCGATTGTTCAATCAATGAGCGTGACCGGGCCTCGCTTACCTTGAGCGCTTCATTTAGCTCCTGTACCTGCTGACTGGTATTCCATAACTGCTCATTAAGAGCATCCAGCTTAAATAATTTTCGCCTTAGCTCCAGTTTTTCTATTACCTGCCTGGCCAGCATTTTTAATGCCTTGCGTTGGGTGTTGGTCAGATACCTGCGCTCGTGGTCAATTACGCATAGCGACCCTAATGCAAATCCGTCTTCATTAACCAGCGGCACACCGGCATAGAAAGTAAGATTAAAGTCACTGGCTACTAAAGGGTTTTGAGAAAAACGCTGGTCGTGGTGTGCATCTTCAACCACCATCATTTCATCTGGTTGCATTATGGCATGAGCGCAAAAAGAGGATGCTTTATCTGTTTCTGAAATATCCAAACCCTTGTGCGATTTAAACCATTGCCGGTCTTTATCCACAAAGCTGATTAAGGCAATAGGAGTACCACAAATGGCTGAAGCGAGTTCGGTAAGGTCATCAAAGTCCTGCTCAGTTGCGGTATCTAAGATCTGGTATGACCGAAGGGCGGCCTGACGCTCATTTTCATTGTCGGGCAAAGGAACTTTGGACATATAAGGGCTTTAAAGAAAATGTTTGCTGATTATACAATCAGGGTTAAATGTAGTTTAAAGTTTTTGAACACTACATCTTTTACTATTTTATATGCTAATGGCTAAATTACAGGTGTTGCTGTAAGGGCAACATAAACCAAAAGGTGCTGCCCTGACCTGCTTCGCTATCTACCCCTATTGTTCCTTTATGCCGCTGTATAATTTCGGCACAAAGGTAAAGCCCGATACCGAAGCCGGCGATGGTTTTAGTATGCTTGCTTTCCACGCGGTAAAAGCGATCAAACAAACGCGACCGGTCTTCGGGCCTCACTCCCATTCCTTCATCCTTAATACTCACCTTCAGCTGGTTTTCCAGCCGTTCGCATATCAGCTCAATCTGTTTGCCTTTGGGCGAGTATTTGATAGCGTTACTTAAAAAGTTGTTAATCACCTGCCCTATTTTGTCCCTGTCGGCTTCTACTTCAAAATCGCAGCCGGCTTTAATAGCAATTTCATGCGACTGTGAAAACAGTAACGTTTCGTCGACCACTTCAGTCAATAAATCTTTAATAAGAAATGACTGGAAGTTCAATTGTATCTTCCCTGACTCAATGCGGGCAACATCCAGAAAGCCTTTAATCAGGGTCTGCATTTTGTTAATTTGCAAATCAACTTTATCCAAAGCGCCTGGAATAAAGCTGTCATTAAGTTTTTTTGCCTTGACGCTTAGCATCTGCACATACGCTTTGATTGAGGTAAGCGGCGTTTTCAATTCATGGCTTACCATAGCGATAAAATCGTTTTTGCGGTTTTCATCCAATTTTCGCTCGGTAATATCCAGTATCGTTCCTGAAAAATTTGCCGGATGCCCGTCGTTGGCCTGATACAACTTTCCGGTGGCCCTCACCCATCTCAGTTTTTGGTCGTGATAACCGACAATCGGATATTCAAGATCATAACTTTCAACGTGAGTTATAGCATTGTTTATCGCATCAACCACTCTGTCCCTGTGTTCAATATGAATCTGATTTATGGCGTCCTGAAAAGACATTTTCTCATCTGCATGGTAACCGAATAGTTCATTTAAGCGTGGCGATGGTATGAGTTTGCGATGCACTATATCCATATACCAGGTGCCCAATTCGGCTGATTCTACCGCCAGATTAAACATTTGTTGTACACGCTCAGCCTCTTTTCTTATTTTTATGCGCTCGGTAATTTCTTCTAAAATAACCAGCACACCAACTATATTTTCTTCACCGTCGCGCAAAGGCTGATAAGTGGAATTTACATAGGCTTCACGCAGGCCATCACCACTATGCAATAGCACCCTGATTTCGGTGTTTACTTTAGGTATACCGGTTTCAAAAACCGTATTCAGCCACTCGTTGATGGGTTGCCCCTCCGTCTCGGGGCGGGCTGCATGATGCGGTTTACCTACCACTTCGTCACGCGTACGGCCCCATATATTTAATATGGCTTGGTTAGCCAGTTCCACCGTTAATTCGGCGCCCCTCAATACGCTGATGCCGATAGGCGCCTGGTTTAAGATAGCCGAACTTCGGTTTTCGCTTTCAATCAGCTTACTGTACGATCTTTTAAGTTCTTCGTTGGTAGCAAGCAGTTCCTCGTGCGAGGCTGCAATTTCCTCATTTAACTGCTGCTCTCTTTCCTGCTGCTCCTGAACAAGTTTTTGAACAAAAAAGCGCTCCGTTACATCAGTAGCCGTGTGTAGTATGCAGTAAGTAGAATGGTCTGTGTTTAAGATAGCGCGGTATTTAAAATCGAAATAAAAAGTTTTAAGCTCACCGCTTGCAAATAGCTGTGCGGGCGTATTTTTAGCTTCATAAGTAACGCCGGTATTCCACACGTTTCTCAATATCTCAAGGAAAGGCTGCCCCTTTAGTTCGGGTACGGCTTCCTCTAAAGGGAGACCTATAACCTTTCTATCCCTACCCCAAAACGCAATCATGGCATCATTAGCCATTTGTATCACAATGTCTTCGGTGGTGTAAATAGCCGTAGCGTTTTCAGACAGGGCCAAAATATCCAGCAGCGCATTAGCGTTCAGCTGATGATTAGGGTCAAGCATCAGTAAGATTAATTAGTCTTCAAAAATAATGATTTTACCGCCAATTATTGTGCAAACAAAAGGTATTGACATGCTAACGACAAATTCACAACTGTAATTTATGGCAAGCAACCTGCAAGTCAGTTATAGTTTTATATATTCGCCCGCTACCTATGTTAAACAAAAATATCGCTGTGAAACAGCAATTATATCACTTGTGCCTTGAATACATTGAACAGCGAATCGGCGCTGCCTCAGACGCTATCATTAATGCCCGGCAGGCTGCTGAAGGCGAAACCAAAAGCAGCGCCGGAGACAAGTATGAAACCAGCCGCGAGATGATGCAGCACGAAATAGAACGGAACACCCTGCAGCTTAACGAAGCCCGGAAACTAAAGAACGCCTTAAGCCTTATTAAACCAGATGCTGCGCCAACCACTGCCGCCGGAGCCGGAAGTTTGGTAATGACCGATAACGGCAACTTTTACCTGGCAATTGGCGCAGGCACTTTTACAGTTGATGATACAGCATATTTTGCCATTTCGCCGGCATCGCCTATTGGCATTAAATTGAGAGGTTTACACACCGGCAACGAGTTTGAACTTAACCAAAAACACTATAGCATTACAGCTATTTATTAGTTGGTTCGGTAAGAAAATGTGTGATTAAAAGAACACGGTGTAACAGTTACACAAATATTACAAACTAAACCATGTATATTTGGTTTATTAGCTTGTAATTTGCTAACCTTAAATTAATCACAATTAAATATTATACCTATTATTGTATCTTACTGACAATTTTTAGTGCTAACCACACAACTTTTTTTTTTACACTAAGTAAATCCTACATTTAGCCAATTTTTAAAACCAAGAATATGATAATTATAGCTGACGGCGGGTCGACCAAAACCAACTGGTGCCTCGTTAATGAAGAAGGTAAGAAGGTATATTTTAACACTGAAGGTTACAATCCCTACTTTGTAAATGAAGCCTACATCATTGACTCATTAAATGAAAACCTGCCGTCTGACTTGCCCAAGCACGAAATTACTGAAGTGAACTATTATGGCGCAGGTTGCTCCACTGCCGAAAAAGTACAGCTGGTGGTAAACGCCATGCAGCAGGTATTCAGCGGCGCCAAGGTGTATGTAGGCCATGATTTGCTGGCCGCCGCCAGAGCGTTGCTGGGTACGAGCAAAGGGTTTGCCGCTATTTTAGGAACGGGCACCAATACTTGTGTTTACGATGGTAAGAATGTAGTACATAACATCGATTCGGGCGCTTATATTTTGGGCGATGAAGGCAGCGGCTGTTACATCGGCAAAAAGCTGCTTACCGATTATATCCGCGGTTATATGCCGGAGCCGGTTCGGAAAAATTTCTGGGATACCTTTCACCTTACTCCTGATGATGTGAACGAGGCCGTATATGTACATCCGTTAGCTAACCGCTTTTGCGCAAGCTTCAGTAAGTTTGTATATGATAACAATGTACATTTAGAATACAGCCGCAACTTGGTAAAAACCTCATTCGAAGACTTTTTCCGCAACCTGGTGACTCATTATCCAAACTATCAGGATTATACTTTCAACTGTATTGGTTCCGTGGGTTATAATTTCCGCAATGTGCTTGAAGAAGTGGTTGCCGAAAATGGCATGACCATGGGTAACATTATTCGTTCTCCAATAGACAATTTGGTTAAGTTTCACCTTGAAATGGCAGCAAGCCAGTTATAGCGGCGAGAGTAAAGAAACAAGAAATAAGAGACAAGACTTTTGTTGAGTAAAAAAGGAGCATATTAAATATGCTCCTTTTTTATTATCCCTTATTTAAATATTCAATAATCTTGTCTCTTGTTTCTGGCTTCCTGCCTTTAATTCTCCATGCTCAGCTCATTCTGGAATATCTTGGCGTATTTCCGGCGGTCGAACTTGTAGAGCTTGGCGGCGCGATAGGATACGTTCTTCTGCTTTTCGTCCAGTTCCTTTAAAAAGCCATAGCTCAGCATTTTTTTCCTGAAATTACGTTTATCCAGCTTTTTGTTCAAAATAGCTTCATACAACTGCTGCAACTGGGTAAGCGTAAATTTTTCGGGCAACAATTCAAAAGCAATAGGTTGGTAGCTTAACCTGCGGCGCAATTTATTAAAGCCGGTGTTAAAAATGGCGCTATGGTCAAACCCGAGTTTAGGCAAATCAGCCACGGAATGCCAGAAGGCTTTGCGGGCGTAATCGGTTACCGGGCGCAGTTCTTTTTGTCCGTTTATGCGGATTAATGCGTAATAAGCCACTGTAATCACCCGCCCCTGCGGGTGCCGGTTTACATCACCAAAGGTATGGAACTGTTCCATGTGCAAATCGCGCAGGCCGGTAAGCTCGTACAAAATACGCTGGGCAGCTTCATCAATGCCTTCGTCCTGCTGCACCAGGTAGCCCGGCAGGGCCCACCAGTCTTTAAACGGTTCAGCGTTACGCTCAATCAGCAATATTTTAAGTTCGCCGGCATCAAAGCCAAAAATCACACAGTCTATAGATAAGGCCGATTCAAATTTGGGAAAATGTTCCAAAACAAGTAGTTTTTTATAGGTGATGTAAATCTTAATTGGTTTAAACCAGAAGCAAAACTCAGATTATAAGCTTAGTGTAAAAAATACACAAATCATCAGAATACACTAACGCCTCTTTAACAAATGTATTATCTTTGACTTAAATAACCAATGCAAACAGGTAAACATTTTATAATGGATGCTAAACCTGTAAAAGTTACTATATTCGCATCGCCAAAAGCTATACACTCACATGATTGCAGTAATTTATAGCGGTTCTCAACATTCTGACTGGCGTTTAGCAGATAAGGATAAAACTATTGCTTCGTTTAAAACCAACGGTATCAATCCTTATTTCAACGACGAGAAAAGCATACTGCAATTACTGAACAAAAACATCAACCTGATACACCATGCCGAAGAAATAAGGCGCATTTATTTTTTTGGCGCAGGCGCTTCGAACGCAGTGTTAAAAGATATAATCAGCCGGGCTTTTACTTCGTTCTTTAAGTACGCCAAAGTAACTATTGAGCATGATATTGTGGGTGCGGCTATTGCCTGCTGCAAAGACGAACCGGGCATTATCAGTATTTGCGGAAGCGGTACCAATGCAGCGTGGTATAACGGCAAGCGTATCAAGCCCAACAACTTTGGCCTGGGATATATCCTGGCAGATGAAGGGTCGGCCAACTGGCTGGGGCGGCAGCTGATTAAAGCTTTTATGAATGAGACCTTACCTGATGACCTGTATCGGAAATTCATTAAACGCTATGATGCCGACCGTAAAATCCTGCTCGAGAAAGTTTATCGGCAAAAGCACCCTGCGCTGTACCTGAGTTCATTTACAGGTTTTTATACCGATAACCTGCAACACCCTTTTTTAGATGGTATTGTTCGTCAGGGTTTCAGGTTGCTGTTAAATACTTATACCTTACCGCTCAAACATCAGCATCCGGATGCGCCTTTGCATTTTGCAGGAACAATAGCCGACGATTTCAAGGCTATATTGCAGCAAACGGCCAGCGAAGAAGGACTGGAAATAAATTACATCTTACGAGAACCAATAAACAGTTTATTAAGTTACTATTCAAATAAAAATTAATAAAAACAAAAATCATGAAAATAGGAATTAACGGATTCGGCCGTATCGGCCGCCTTGCTTTCAGAGCTGCCATTGCGCGCGAAGGTGTGGAAGTAGTAGGCATCAACGATTTGGTTGAACCGGATTACATGGCTTACATGCTGAAATACGATTCTACCCACGGTAAATTTGACGGTACTATTGAAGTAAAAGATGGCAACCTGGTAGTTAACGGTCAAACCATCCGTGTAACTGCAGAAAAAGATCCTGCTAACCTGAAGTGGAATGAAGTGGGCGCTGAAGTGGTAATTGAATCGACAGGTTTGTTTTTAACACAAGAAACTGCTCAGAAGCATATTGACGCCGGCGCTAAACGCGTAGTAATGAGCGCGCCTGCTAAAGATGATACCCGTACTTTTGTAATGGGTGTGAACCATAAAGAACTGAAAGCCGAAGATACAATTGTATCAAACGCTTCATGTACTACCAATTGCCTGGCTCCGTTAGCTAAGGTGCTGAATGATAAATTTGGTATTGAAGAAGGTTTGATGAGCACTGTACACGCTGTAACTGCTACCCAAAAAACTGTTGACGGTCCGTCAGCTAAGGATTGGAGAGGTGGCCGTGGTGCTTACCAAAACATCATCCCTTCATCAACCGGGGCTGCAAAAGCGGTATCACTGGTAATTCCTGAACTGAAAGGTAAATTAACCGGTATGTCATTCCGGGTACCGGTGCCTGACGTATCTGTGGTTGACTTAACTGTGAAGCTGAAAAACAGCGCTTCATACGAACAAATCAAGGCGGCTATGAAAGAAGCATCTGAAGGCGAACTGAAAGGTATTTTGGGTTACACCGAAGATGAAGTAGTATCAGACGACTTCAAAGGCGATTCACGTACCTCTATTTTCGATGCGAAAGCCGGTATTGCATTAAATGAAAACTTTGTAAAGGTAGTAGCCTGGTATGATAACGAATGGGGTTATTCTAATAAACTGATTGACTTAGTTCAGGAATTAGGCAAACTGTAATTCTATCAGCGATAAGCATAAAAAAGCCGGCCGAATGGCCGGCTTTTTTATGCTTATCGCTTTTTTACATCATCTCTTCATCCTTCTTTTCGTGGAAGGTTTTATAGGCGAGGTAAAATAACAACACTGCCGGTATAAAGTACAGGAAAGCCATGTTCCGCACCTGTTGCGGATACTGATAAAAAACATGATAAACTGCCAGCAACAGGGCCAGCGCGCCCGCAATGAGATATAAATAGAAAAATCTGAAAGCCATAATAACCCGAACAAGTAAAATTAATTTTTGATTGTGCAAACGCTGACTTTACTTGTCATCCATCTATCTTACCTACCGCACTACTGTTACATATCCCGACAGTACCTTACGCCCATGTTTGGGATTAATGATATAATAGTAAGTCCCTAACGGTACTGGCGAACCATTGTAAGTACCATCCCAAGGCACGGCATATCCGATAGAGTAATAAATTTTGGTGCCGTAACGGTTAAATATCTCAACCGTACAATCGGTATAAGTATCCAGATATTTGATATTCCATAAATCATTATAACCATCGCCGTTTGGTGTAAAGGTGTTAGGAATTACCGGGCTCTGCAGTACCGATACGCTTATTTGCCCGCTTACCGAGCAGCCCTCACTGTTAGTTACAATTAGTGTATAGGTTACATCCGCCTGCGGGATAACTGTCGGATTCAATTCAGTTGTACTGCTCAGATACGTAGCCGGCGACCACAGGTAGGTTAGCCCGTCGCCGCTTGCCGCAGCAGGCATGGCAGCGCTGCCGCCGGACAGTACGGTGAAATCGACACCCATGATTAGTTTGGGCACCGGGTTTACGATGATGGTTTGCGTAGCGGTTTCTGCACAACCATTGGTGGGTGTATATACATAGCTGATGATATGCGTACCTGCCCCTGCGGTAACCGGGTTAAATAAGCCGGTACTGCTTACACCGTCTCCGGAATACTTACCGGTTCCGGCTACACCGCTGGTTTCGGAGGCAGCCAACTGCACATTACCAGCATTTAAACATACGGCTTTAACAGCAGGAAAACTTAAAGTCGGCACAGCCAATAAAGTAATGGTTTTATCATAGGGCACCGACACGCAGGTGCCCCCGGAATAAGCCACCAGGCGTACATGGTAATTTTTAGTCGTCGGTGTTCCAAATGATGGATATGTATGCGTGTAGGTTTTTCCGGGAGTAGGGTCAGTGTAGGTTTCAACGGTTGTAGGGTTATTATCGTAATCAAAATACCATTGAATTTTTGTTACATTGCCAAAGTCGGTTACTGAAGAATTATCCGTAAAGTTAACCATTTGATCACTGCAAAGCTGGTTGACTTTGGCCACAGTAAAACCGGCCACCGGATTAATGCCATTCACCGTAAACTGCTTAATGGCCGTGTTGAAACATCCGCCTTGCGAGGTAACTGTGAGCGTTACGGTATAAGTACCGGCCTTGGTATACAAATGCATTCCGTTTTTCGCGGTTGACGTATTGCTGGCTGATCCGGCATCACCGAAATTCCATAAGTAAGTTAAGCTTGCGGAAGCATCGCCACTGAGGGTACTGGTGTTGATAAAAGTAGCAGTACCATCACTGAGGCATATTTCGGGCACTGTAAAATTGGCCTGTGGCAACGGACTTACCATTACCGGTGTACTTATAGTTGCCGTGCAGCCGTTGCTGTTGGTAACGGTGAGCGTTACTGTATACGTGCCGGCGGCTGCGTAGGTGTGCGTGGGATTTTGAATAGCTGAGGTATTGGTACCTGAAGCTGTTTCACCGAAATTCCAGCTCCAGCTGGTAATTGTCTCCTCACCTGCTGTGGAGCCATCGGTAAAAGTAACTGCATTGCCCAGGCAATTGGGAGATGAAGGTGTAAACCTGGCTACGGGCAGAGCACTGATGTGCACCACATGACTAACTGACGAAGCAGCGCACCCGGTAGTAGCAGGTAAGGTAAGCGTAACTGTGTAATCGCCTGCCGCAGTAAAGGTATGAGTTGGATTTTGCAGCGCAGAAGTATTATTCACTCCTGAATTCGGGTCGCCGAAGTTCCAGCTCCAGGCGGTTAAGGTTGACCCGTTCGCGTTTGAGCCATTGGTAAATGAGGTAACTGCCCCAAGGCAGGTGGTGCCCGGCGGAGTAAATGCAGCAATGGGTGACGGCGTTACCGTTAAGGTAAGGTTATTTGAAGCCACTACGCAGCTGGACGAACTGATGTTGTCGGATAATGCTGAAACCAACCGGTATTGATAAGTGCCTGCGTTAGTTGGCGCTGTAATGGTATACGACGTTTGCGTTGTGCCGGAAGACAGATCGCTCCAAACACCGTTGCTGTAAATTTGCAGCTTTTGTACATAGCCGCTGGCTAAGGTACTGGTGGCATCAACGGTATAAGTCTGCTTTGAACCTGCGCAGGTAGTTTCGGTAGTAGTACCTGCTGTTTTATTGAATACCGCAGATACGGTTGAACCATACGGACTAAACGTAATATCATCAACCGCAAAGTCGTTTCCCTGTGTTCCGCTGGCGTTACTCACCAGCTTGATAACCACGCTTGAGGTGCCGGCAGGCAGGGTAAAGTTAGCGGTGTAATTATGCCAAACGTTACCTGTTGGTACATCGCCTGTAGATACGCCGCTTCCAAGTTCGGTAGTTCCGTCGGCCGCATAAATATGAAAAACCATATTGGGCAGTATACCGCCGGTAGATAATACATTTTTAATCCATACCCCAAACTGGTATTGTGTATTGCCGCAAAGACCATCTACATTGCGTGTATACACCGTACCTGCGGTAATGTTGCCATTTACTACCATCATGTAGCCATCGGTACGACCAGTAGTTTCGTAATCATGGTCATAACTGGTAAGAAAGCCGCCGTGCACTGTAGTATTCACCTGGTTGGTGATCGTATAATAGTTCTCTCCTATTTGGCCGCTGCCACTGTAAACATAAGTAGTTGAGCCAGAATCGGCAGCAAGCGCACCGCCACGGCTTGCAGTGCCCGAGCCAAAAGTAATCTTCACCACCGGGTCACCCAGGCTTTGTGCTTTACCCTGTTGCCAAAAAAACAACAGCATTAAACTGCCAGTTACGCATTTGTACCATCGCTTAAGGTTTAAGTCAGCCCACATTAAAATCTGATAGAGAATAAAGAAGATGATGTTCCGGCTATATGCCCCAGCCGGACTATTCAGATTTAAAAATGAAGGAATCAGAAAAAACGAACGGTGATGTATAGATAAACGCCCTGTTTGAATAGATGAACTATGCCAATATTTGCAAATTGAGGCTGGGGCTTTTGTAATTTACCAACACAAAAGCCTTTAACGACAAACTGCCGGCTAAGCCGGCAGTTCATTATTTTTCTCTCTTAAATACTACAGCGCCTAAAGGCGGTATGGTTATTTCAATTGAATTTTCCCGGCCATGCCAGTATTGATTGTCGGTTGTGAGCGGCAGTGGATTATCTACCCCACTCCCCCAGTAACGCTGACGGTCGGAGTTAAACACTTCAACCCAACTACCTGCTGAAGGTGCTCCTACGCGGTAATGATAATACACCTGAGGCGTCATGTTCAGTACAATAAGCAGATCATCCGCCGATTTATTGCCTTTGCGGGTAAATATCATAATCGATTCATTGGCATTACCACCATCAATCCATTCAAAGCCGTCGGGGCTGAATTGTTTTTCATACAAAGCCGGCTCTTCGCGATACAGGCGGTTTAGTGCCTTTACCGCTTCTTTAATCCCCTGATGACATTCGTATTCCAGTACCCACCAATCTAATGATTTATCGAAGCTCCATTCGTGCCCCTGAGCAAATTCTGCCCCCATAAACATCAGCTTGGTACCCGGATGCGTAAACATGTAGCTGTACAGCAAACGTAAGTTGGCAAACTTTTGCCATTCGTCGCCCGGCATTTTATCAATCATGGAACCTTTACCATACACCACCTCGTCGTGAGAAAACGGCAGCATAAAGTTCTCGGTAAAAGCATAAATCAGGCTAAAAGTCAAATCATTATGATGATGCTTGCGGTAAACGGGATCTTTGCTGAAATAATCCAAGCTATCGTGCATCCAGCCCATCATCCATTTCATACCAAAGCCCAAACCGCCGCTGTACACCGGCCGGCTTACACCGCTGAACGAGGTAGACTCTTCGGCGATGGTCTGCACATCAGGGAAGTGGCTGTAAACCGCCATGTTGAACTCTTTCAAAAACTCAATGGCTTCCAGGTTTTCATTACCGCCATAAATATTAGGCTCCCATTCGCCGTGATTGCGGGAATAGTCGAGGTATAACATAGAAGCAACGGCGTCTACCCGTAAACCGTCAATATGATAACGGTCCAGCCAGAACAGAGCATTACTAATCAGGAATGCCTTTACTTCATTGCGGCCATAATTAAAAATATAAGATTTCCAATCAGGGTGAAAGCCTTTTTGCGGCGAAGCATGCTCATACAAGTGCGTGCCGTCAAAATTATATAGTCCATGCGCGTCGCCGGGAAAGTGCGAAGG
>CAXTCH010000056.1:2233-12470 GCA_964241945.1 uncultured Mucilaginibacter sp. | reverse complement strand
GTTTTTGGATGAAGTAGGCAACCTATCCTACGATATACAAGCCGCTCTGCTCCGCACCGTTCAGGAACGTAAAGTAAAACGCATTGGCAGCACCAGGGAAATTGATCTGGATGTACGCATTATTGTAGCTACGAATGATAACCTGCAGGACGGCATACAGAAAGGCCGTTTCCGTGAGGATTTATATCATCGCTTTAACGAATTCAGTATCTACATGCCGCCGCTGCGTGAGCGCGGGCACGATATTATGCTGCTGGCCGAGCACTTTTTAAAAATGGCCAACCAGGAACTGGGCCGCAACGTAGCCGAGTTTTCGCCCGAGGTAACGGATTGCTTTATGCACTACCGCTGGCCGGGCAACATCCGCGAGCTTAAAAATGTGGTGCGCCGGGCTACCCTGCTCACCGAAGGCAGCGAAATACAACTGAAGGCCCTGCCGCTTGAAATATCTACCTACAACCAAAGCCGGCAGTTAATGATGGAACCTGCCGCTGCACCTATGAGCACAGAGCAGATGCCGGCACGCGAAACCAAGCACGATTTAAAAAATGCCGCCCTCGAAGCAGAGTACGATACCATTTTGAAAGTGCTGCGCGAAGTAAACTTTAATAAAACTAAAGCAGCAGAGATACTAAAAATAGACCGCAAAACGCTTTACAATAAAATGAAAGCGATTAATCTTGGAAAGTAGTGAGATATGGAGCTGGCAGAAGATAGTCCTGAAATGCAACAACTGCGTGAGTTTAAGCATGATGTGAAAAATCAATTATCGAACATGTACCTGGCTATTGACCAGCTGCGGTTTGAGGTAGACAAGATGGACGACAAAACTTTTGCTGCTTTTTGCGTAGACACCATTGCCAACAGCTGCGCCGCCATCAACAAACAGCTTGAAAAGGTAAAATAAAAATTACCGCAAGCTTTAATAATTTTTACTTTTTGTTCAATGCCAACCAGTTACCGTTATGCCGGTAACCGGTATTGGCTTATTGCCATTATTTTTCCACAGTTTAACCCAAACCAGCGCGAACAATGTTTTACTTTGTTGGTTAAACAGTATACCGAAGAAAAAATTAGATAACCTATAATTACTGTACATATGTTAAACAAGCAATTTTCACGGATCAATAAGCAATTGCCCAGCCATATTAAATTACAACAAGAATCGGGCAGCGAAGTTAAAATTATAGTGGCCCTGCTGGCAGGCTTAGCCGCCGGTGCAGCCTTAGGCATATTGTTTGCCCCTGATAAAGGCGCTGAAACCCGCGACAAGTTAACCGACTCCCTGGGTAATCTTACCGATACGATTAAAGAAACCGCCGCTGCTGAATTGGATCGCCTGTCTGACCTGAAGGAAAGAGTGGTAGGCAATATCAAAAGTAAAATAAACGGTGCCGAAGAAGAATATCAGGACGATTTAGAACATGCATAACTGTACAGCTATCCCGGCTGAATGAATGGCCGGGATAATCATACTGTAAAGCGATATGGAAGAAACAAAGTATACAGAGCAAACGCCTCCGCCACCACCCGTGCAGCCTATATTAGAGGAGCTGAGGGATTACGCACAAACCCAGTTTAAGCTGGCCAAATACAAAGCTATTGAAAAAGGCACCTCAATAGCAGCCGGCGTTATTATCGGCGCAGTGCTGGCCGTGTTTGGCTTACTGGCTACCTTGTTTGCCTTTATTACACTGGCGCTCTACTTAGGGCATGTGCTGGGAGCTGCCTGGGCAGGTTTTGGCTGTGTAACACTGCTGTTTGTGATTATTGTACTGCTGTGCATATTTGCCAAGAAGACGGTGGAAAAACCATTGATTAATTTGCTGATCAAAAACATTTTTAAGTAAGATGGATTTACCGGTTCAAAACATAACAGACCTGCAGCAGGAAATTTTGCGACTTGAGGCTTTAAGGCAGCAGCAAAAAATTAACTTAAAGCATCGGTTTGAAAGCCCCTCTGCCATATTCGCTACAGCCAAAACCCTGTTTCCGCGCAATCATGAGCAAACCAACAAGAATAACTTGTTCAATCAGGATATACTGGGTTTAATATCGCGCGTGGTACTGCCCTTTACGCTGAACAAAACCTTGTTCAAAAATTCCAATTTCCTGGTGAAAACCTTAATTGGCTTAATTTCGCAAAAGGCATCTACCTACATCAATGAAGACTCGGTTACCGGTGTTTGGGGTAAGATGAAGAATTTGCTTAACAAATTACCTAAAATATCCAAGCCGGCTAAAGAAGGTAAGGTTGTTGTAGAACCGGTTGGCGTTCCGGCTGTGGTAGATACCGATTTGCCTTTAAGCGGCCACCTTAGGGAAAACATCGGCGCTAAGAAAACCATTACCGAAGGTTACCCTGACCCGCCGAAAAATCTTTAGCTATCCGCTAAGCGTTATTTAAGCCTCGCTGATTATATTAATAAAAGGAGCAAAAATTTTACTTTTGCTCCTTTTATAATTTAACGTGGGAAAAGACAAACTAAAGCGCTTTGCTGAAATAGCAACTTTTAATAACGTACTGCAACTCGAAGCCGGGCAGCCTTACCGCGGGCAATGGAGCCCCGACTTTTTTAAAAATAACCACCCGCTGGTATTGGAACTGGCCTGCGGCAAAGGCGAATACACGGTTAACCTGGCCCGGCTCTTCCCCGAAAAAAACTTTGTGGGTATTGATTATAAAGGCAACCGCATTTGGCGCGGCGCTAAAACGGCCGTTGAGGAGCACATCAGCAATGTAGCTTTTTTACGCATACAGATTGAAAACCTGACCGATTATTTTGCCCCCGGCGAAGTAGACGAAATATGGATCACTTTCCCCGACCCGCAGCCGCAAATCAGCCGGGAAAAAAAGCGGCTTACCTCACCACGCTTCCTGGAAAAATATAAATCACTGCTGAAGCCCGGTGGCTTTGTGAACCTGAAAACAGATAATGATGATTTGCATATTTATACGGCTGAAAAATTAGCGGAAGCCGGCATAATTCCCGTTGTTAAAACTGAGGATTTATACCACTCGCCCTATGCTGACGAAGTATTATCTATTAAAACTTATTACGAAAAAAAGTATTTAAAGCACGATAAGAACATCAACTACCTAAAATTTGCCTTGTAATGGCTTCAGCAAAAGACCCGGATAATTTCTTTGACCTCGTATATCAGGTGGTACGGCAGATACCTGCCGGCCGGGTTACCTCTTATGGCGCTATTGCCAGTTACCTGGGTAGTAAGGGTTCATCAAGGATAGTAGGTTATGCAATGGGCACTTCACTTACGGCTGTACCCCCTGTGCCTGCGCACAGGGTAGTGAACCGGCAGGGGCTGCTCACCGGCAAGTTTCACTTCGGCTCATTTGAACGTATGCAGCAAATGCTGGAAAGCGAAGGCGTTAAAGTACAAGACAACCAGGTACAAAATTTTCAGCAGGTGTTTTGGAACCCGGCCGGGGAATTAGCTTGATTGGGTTACCACTTCATCTTCGGCAAAAGTAAGCAGGTAGTTGTTGTTATCCAGTATTGAAAACTCGGTAGCGCCGTAAAAAGTAATTTCCAGTCCTTTTACCACTTTTACTTTGTCCTTCAAGCTTTCAAAAAATACACGGATATCATTGGTTTTGATGTACAGCAGCAATGAACCGCCGTCTTGCCGGCTGATTTCGGGCAACTCGCTGTTGAGGCTGTCAAAAGTTTGAAACATCACCATTACCTGTCCGCACGTCAGCATGGCCCAAACGGCTGTATCCCCGCTTTCAGGCGGTACCGTTTGCACCACTTCAAAACCCAGTAACTGGTAAAAGCTTAAGGTTTCGGCCATATTGCGGACAAAAATATTGGGGGTCAAGCTTTCCATGGTTGTTTTTTTGTTAAAGATAATCAGCCTGCTTCTGTTTCGGAAAAATTTCAGCGAACATTGTAGAAAGAATCCGTCATTGCAAAGAATAAAAGTGCCCTAACTCCTAAACGGGGAATCTTTATTTAAAATTTGAAATTCCGAATTATTGATTGGTGCTGCGAATACAAAGTAGTTTCTTACTTCTGTTCCCTATTTAGAGGGTTATGGGGCTTCTACTTTGTTCTTGTCTCTTGCTTTTAATTAAAGTAAATTTGCGTTCTTATTCTTTTTAATGAAGACGTACTTTAGGTTACTCTCCTTTGCTAAACCCATCGAGAAGTTTGCCATTCCTTATATTCTGGCCACGCTGTTCTATGTCGTATTCAGCACGCTTAACTTAGCATTGCTGGCGCCTTTGCTGCAAACCCTATTCAACAATAATAACCAGGCCGAAATTCAGCGCACCCTCAAAGCCGGGCCTCCGGGCTTTAACCACATGGTGGCTTCCTTTAATTATTATGTTGATTTTACCATCAACAAATATGGCAGCTGGGGAGCGCTCCAGTTGGTATGCGGGGTAATCATTGTGTCTATTGTGCTGTCCAATATATTTCGCTACTTGTCGCAGCGCACGATGGAAAACATGCGGGCGCATACCCTGCTGAACCTGCGCCGGTCGGTATTTAACAATGTGATGGATTTGCACCTGGGTTATTTCAGCAATGAGCGTAAAGGAAATATCATTTCAAAAATAGCTTCGGACGTGCAAACTGTACAGTTTACGGTAACCGCTACTTTGCAGGTGATATTTAAGGAACCGTTAACGTTGATTGCTTATTTGTTCTGGCTCATCGCTATTTCGCCTAAGCTTACCCTGTACTCATTGCTGGTAGTGCCGATATCCGGCTTTATCATTTCGCGCATTGTACGGCGGCTAAAAGCGCAGGCTACGGCAGCGCAGCAACGGTATGGTACCATGATCAGCTACCTGGATGAAGCTTTGGGCGGCATCAAAATTATTAAAGCCTTTAATGCCACCGAGTATACCAAGCAGCGCTTTGATAACGAAAACCGCGAGTATACCCACCTGATTAAATCCATGGCCCGCCGGCAACAACTGGCGTCGCCGGTGTCTGAGGCGCTGGGGGTTATTACCATTGCTTGCATTGTGCTGTATGGCGGTTATCTGATTATCAACAAACGTTCGGACTTAACAGCAGCCAACTTTATTGCTTACATCGCCCTGTTTTCGCAGATGACGCGGCCTATTAAGGCCATTTCCGATTCGTTCAGCAATATTCACTCCGGTATTGCTGCCGGCGAACGTGTGCTGGAAATGATTGATTTGAAACCGCAAATCACCGATGCACCCAATGCCGCAGTTCTGCATGATTTTGAGGATAGCCTCAGCTTTGAGAATATCACCTTCGCCTATGGTGAAAAGGAAGTGCTGCACCAAATCAACCTCCGGGTGCCCAAAGGCAAAACCGTAGCGCTGGTAGGCCCGTCGGGCGGCGGCAAAACTACCCTGATGGATCTGATTCCGCGGTTTATTGAGCCGCAGTCGGGCGCAATTAAAATAGACGGTCAAAACATCAACCAGGTAACCATGGACTCCCTGCGCGCATTGATGGGCATTGTCAATCAGGAGTCCATTTTGTTTAACGACAGTATTTACAACAACATTGCCTTTGGTAAACCGAATGCCACGCCTGAGCAGGTAGAAGCCGCGGCTCGTATTGCCAATGCCCATAACTTTATCCTGCAGACCGAAAATGGCTATCAAACCAACGTGGGCGACCGGGGCACCAAGCTATCCGGCGGACAAAAGCAGCGCATCAGTATTGCGCGGGCTGTGTTAAATAACCCGCCTATCATGTTATTGGATGAGGCCACCTCGGCTTTGGATACCGAATCGGAAAAACTGGTGCAGGAAGCTTTAAATAACCTGATGAAAAACCGCACCTCACTTATCATTGCCCACCGCTTAAGCACTATACAGAGTGCTGATATCATTGTAGTATTGGAAAGCGGCAACATTGTTGAGCAAGGTACCCATCAGGACCTCATGCTAACCGGCGGCTTATACCGCAGGCTGATTGACATGCAAACCTTTCAGGAAGCGTAAGCAAGCTTTCTTTTATAATAACAAAAGCCAGAAAAGCGGATACATCCGCTCTTCTGGCTTTTGTTATTTAATTTTGATTTATTATTAAAGCAGTAGCTCTTTAAAATTTAAACCCGATACCAAATTGCCAAACCTGGTTGCGGTACCGGATATCGTCGCTGGTATCGCCGTTGGGATAGTTCTCTGACAGATCGACGGTATAACGAGCGCGCAATTCCACGTTGCGGTTTAAATCGAAGCTTACGCCAATTACCCCATCCACAAAGCTGCGGTCGCCATTATAGTTGTATTTAGACTGGCTGGCTACGTCGAACCCATTATAATATGTGTTGCGGGTAGACAGCAGGAACGAAAATTGCGGACCGATAAGGAAGTTAAAACCGGGTACCAGTTTAAATTTAGCCAGCACCGGAATATCCAGGAAGTCGGCACGCTGGGTAAAAGAGGCATTGTTGCCGGCAGCATCAATTACATTGGCCCGGTAACCTTTTTGCGAGTACAAAATTTCGGGGGCGATAGAGAACGGATAAGCCACCGGCAAATCGAACGTTAAACCGGCACTAACGCCTACTTTACTTGAGGTGTTAAAATTGTCATAATTATTGCTTACAATGTTGGCAATATTCACATTACCAGTTAAGCCCACACGCGGTTTATAAAAATCATCTTCTTTACGCTGCTGACGATATACAATTACCGGCCGGTGGTAACGTGGCCTCGGCCGTGGGGCCGGGTAGTAATATTGGGCCTTTGCTGCTGCACCTGCCATCAGCAGGAAAATAGCCATAAATAACAGTTTTTTCATAATATTCAGTTTCATTTAAATTACAGTTTAGATAGGGCCATTGCATTTTGGTTTATTTAGCATTAAAATAAATTTTCAAGCAAATTTGCCGGGCAATAATTAATCGTCACTAATCACTTATTTTTGTTAGCATACCATCATGACTCAATTTAAATATCTGCTCAGCGGCCTGCTGTTTATTTGTACTTCGGCCGCTTTTGCCCAGTCACCCCCCTATATTCAATTGTTAAATCAGCCTAATCACTGGGCCGATTCCATACTGCATTCCATGAACCGCAGGCAGAAGGTGGCGCAATTGCTGATGGTGAGGGCGCATACCAACAAAGGACAGGCCTATGAAGATTCGGTGGCTGCGGTGATTGAAAAAGAACACATCGGCGGACTGGTATTTTTTCAGGGCGGCCCGGTACGGCAGGCCGAGCTAACCAACCGCTATCAGCAAATCAGCAAGGTACCGCTGCTGATTGCCATGGACGGCGAATGGGGCTTGGGCATGCGCCTGGATTCCGCCGTTTCCTATCCTTACCAGATGACTCTTGGAGCCATACAGGACAATACCCTGATTTATAAAATGGGGCAATACATTGCGTATGATTTAAAGCGCATAGGCGTACAGATGAATTTTGCGCCCGACATGGATGTCAATAACAATCCGGCTAACCCGGTTATCAACTATCGTTCTTTTGGCGATAATAAGTACAACGTAGCGCAAAAGGGCATTGCCTACATGCAAGGCATGCAAAGCGGCGGGGTATTGACTACCGCCAAACACTTCCCCGGCCATGGCGATACCAATGTGGATTCGCACCAGGATTTGCCTTTGCTGCCCTTTACCCGCCAGCGGCTGGATACGCTGGAAGAATATCCGTTTAAGCAAGCCATACAAGCCGGCATCAGCGGTGTTATGGTAGCACATATGAATATTCCGGCGCTTGATACCACCAGGCACCTGGCGTCTACCCTGTCGAAACCCATCATCACCGGCTTGTTAAAGGATTCATTGGGGTTTAAGGGCCTGGTGGTATCAGATGCGATGGAAATGCAGGGCGTGGCCAAATATTTTCCCAACGGCGAAGCAGATGTAAAAGGCTTTATTGCCGGCGATGATATTTTAGAGCTATCACAAAACTCCAAACGCGCCATTAAGCTGATGCGGAAAGCGGTGCGTAAAGGAGAAGTAAGTGATGATGAACTGGACGCACGGGTACGAAAAGTATTACTGGCCAAGTACTGGACCGGCTTAAGTAATACGCAGCCCACCAATACTAATGGCTTAATGGCTGATATTAACCGCCCTGCTGCTGCCATGCTTATACAGCAGTTAAGCGATGCTGCAATTACCTTATTGAAAGGCGACAGCGTATTGTACAGCCTTAATTCCGCAAAGAAAACAGCGCTGATTAGTATAGGGGTAAATGCACCAACCGTTTATCAGCAGCAGTTAAAAAAAAGCTTCCCGAACAGCGCTTATTTCACCGTGAGTAAAGATATGACCGCTGATGCCTTAAGCCGCCTGCGCGATAGTTTAAAAATTTACGACCAGTTAATAGTAGGTATACATGATACCCGGAGCCGCCCGCAAAGCAAGCTGGATTACAGCGCACCGGTAAAACAATTTATTACTGATCTCACTTCAACCAAAGCTTCGGTAATCAGTGTGTTTGCCAACCCGTACACACTAATGGGCCTGCCGGGCATTGAAAAAGCAGGGGCTTTACTTATAGGCTATCAAAAAGAAGCGCCTTTGCAGCAAGCCGCCGTAAAAGTAATTACTGGCCAACTAAAGCCTGCCGGCAAACTGCCGGTAACTATCAATGCAGTATTTAAAACAGGAGCCGGATTGTAATAACCATGTTGGTTTACTGCCCAATATGATTATTTAGCGTACGGGCGCTGTTTACATCGTTGTGCAGCTGCTGCAAAAAGGTGTCTACTTCGCTTTGGGTTTTGGTGGTCAAAATAGCAATAATATGCTGCTCAATGTCTTTGCGGTTAAACTTGGTGCCGTCGGTTTTCACAAAGCTCATATCCCCCAAAAATTCATTCAGGTGCTTCTTTTGGGCATCGTGAACAGTAACCAGATTACCTGTATCTATCTGGCGGTTATTGAGTTCGGTATTGGCGGCAGTATGGTGTTGTTCAAATTCTTCAATAGCATCGGTAATTTCGGTCGCTATTTGCTGTGCAGTTCTCATAGTATATTCAGTTTAATTATTGGGTATAACAACGCTGTAGGTAAAAAAGTTCCATGCTATAGCTTCGGTACACAAATATTGCGGCTGCCTTTTAATTATGAGGTGGCTGCTCTACATTTGCTCATATGCATCACCCTGAAGACAACCCCTGGCAAATTACGGCCGAGCAGCCGGTTTATGATAACCCCTGGATACAAGTCACCGATTATAAGGTAATTAACCCGGCAGGCAAACCCGGTATTTACGGTAAAATTCATTATAAAAACCGCGCTATTGGTATAGTGCCGCTGGATGATGAAATGAATACCTATCTGGTAGGCCAGTACCGCTTTGTGTTGAACCGCTATAGCTGGGAAATACCTGAGGGTGGCTGCCCCGAAGGTACTGATCCGCTGGATACCGCCAGGCGCGAGCTGCTGGAAGAAACCGGCTTAAAGGCCGACCGCTGGTCGGTGCTGAACCACATCGACCTGTCGAACTCTGTAGGCGATGAAAGTGGTTTTATTTACCTGGCCCGGGGTTTGGAACAGTACGAAGCCGAACCCGAAGATACCGAACAACTGATAGTAAAAAAGATCCCTTTCAGCGAAGCTTACCGTATGGTGTGTAATTACGAAATTACCGACAGCATGAGTATTGCCGGCATTATGCGCGTGCAACTGCTGTTACTGGAAGGCCGATTGCCGTAACAGGTATTTACAAAGCCGCCCGAAACGCTTAACTTAGCGCTAATTTCATGAGAAGAGTTTTTGGCTATATTTTATCGCCCTTGCATTATGTTGTGTTTGGGTTTTTACTTGCGTTGTTTCAGCCTATACAGTGGGTGGCTTACCGTTTCGGGGGCTATTTACCCCACAAGCGCGTGGTTGATGTATTGAACGGGCTGCTTACTGATACTTATTATCTGCTGGGTAACCGGGTTACTTTTATCAACCGGCAAAACCTGCCGATGAATCAGCCGTTAATTTTTTTAGCCAACCATCAGAGTCTGTATGACATTCCTCCGCTGATTCACTTTTTGGGAAAGTATCATGCCAAATTTATTTCCAAGATTGAGCTTACCAAAGGCATCCTTTCTATATCCTATAACCTGAAAGTGGGCGGCGGTGCTAACATCGACCGTAAAGATCCGCGTCAGTCCATACAGGAGTTATTGAAGCTTTCCACCCGGATGCACGAAAACCGCTGGGGCGCTGTTATTTTTCCCGAGGGTACCCGCTCTAAAGATGGCCGGGTACGTACCTTTCAATCTGCCGGAGTGGCTACCCTGTTAAA
>CAXTCH010000056.1:0-2133 GCA_964241945.1 uncultured Mucilaginibacter sp. | reverse complement strand
CCCCGTCTCCTGCTTCTTACCTCCTCAACTTTAGTCCTGAGTTATGGGTGTATGATGAACGTGGCAAGCATCAGCACAAGTATGGCAGGCTTCAGCACATTTTTGGCAATGCTCAGCATTATGCTTGGCGCACTCATCGCCGCAGAGGCGGCATATTTCTTCACATAATAATAAAAACTGGCGGGCGATAACGGAATCGCGCTGTAATAGGCGAGCGGCTATCGTACATATGTCTGAGCAGTCTCTATCCAGTTTAATGCAAAGCGCCATCATTTGCACCTCTTGTTCAGCCAGACAAGAGGTAGCGCAATGCTCACAGGCCAGTACACAATTAAGTAAAGTTTGGATGAGTGCTTGTCGATTATTATTTTCCATGGTATAACTTATTATTTAATACTTAAATTAAATCGTAAGGAAAATAAAAGTTTTTCTTTTTAATATAAAAAGCAACAGCAACAAAAAAGGCAGATGTAATAAACATTTGCCTTTTTTGTTATAGAAAACTCTTTTGCTTATTGCTGACCTGCATCATCGTCATCATCAGACGGTAAACCGGTTACCACATAAATTTTGTGGCCGCTGGAATCGCGCTGCTGCTGATAATAAATACCGTCCTGTGTTACATAAAAGGTTTGACCGTTGATCTTCACCTTGCGTGAATCAGGCGGCAGGCTGTTTACCACATCACCTACCTTAGGATAATAACCACCCTGACCTTGCTGATCAACTTGTCCCTGGTTGTTAGGGTCATTGGGGTCATATTGGCCTGCACCGGTATCTAACTTACCATCTTTACCTGCAATGATGTAAACCAGAGTACCATCATCTTTAGTTTCTGGCTGATAGTATACACCGTTCAACTCATAATATTGCTGACCGTCAATTACTACAGACTGTGCATCAGAAGGTAATTTGGAAATTTCGGCACCTACAGGTGGCTCTACTACAGTATACTGGTCATTGTTATATTGGTAATAGAAACCATCGGCATAGTAATACTCATTAGGTCCCCAGTAAAAAGGATAGTAGCCATAAGGCAATACACCAATGCTGAAACCTAAACGGGGGTAATAATAGCGGTTATAAAAACCACCGTAGTAGTGATAATATCCACCGCGACCATACGCAAAGCCCGGACGGTAAGCATAGCCACGACCGCCGTAATTAAACCCGCCGCGACCGGCAAAACCACCACGGCCTACAAATCCGCCACGACCGGCAAAACCACCACGGGGTTGTACAGCACCTACACGGCCGCCGAAACCACCGAAGTTTCCGCGTGGCTGTACAGCGCCTACACGGCCGCCGCCATTAAAGCCGCCAAAATTTCCGCGTGGCTGCATAGCGCCGCCCCGGTTACCACCGCCAAAACCACCAAAGTTGCCTCTGGGCTGTGCAGCGCCCACCCGGCCACCGCCGCCGTTGAAACCACCGCCGCCACGGCTAAATCCACCGCCTCCGCCGTGAAAGCCGCCTCCGCCGCCACCACCGTGGAAGCCACCGCCGCGCTGTGCATCAGCATTAGGCATGGTAAATACGCCTACTAAGGCGCTTAATGCAACTGATAAAGCTAATTTATATGCTGTTTTCATTGTGTTATTTTATCCGCTCTCCTCTTTTGAGCATTTAAGTACAAATAAGACGATAACCTGCTTAAAAGGTTTAACCAGGTTATGCAAATATTTATATCAATTTCAGTACCAGTTTAAAATTTACGGATGGCAAACCCTCTTACTTATTAAAGGTTGTTGTAATAAATAAACCGAATTTAATATGACGAATAATGTAAATAATGGTTCAACAGATCAGGAAGATTTTTTGAATACCGACGAAAATGACCGTCCGCAGGATACCGACAACGCCGATGCGGCCAAATTTAACACCGACGAGGCCGAGCGTGCGGTAAATGAGCGTGAAGATACCGAGTACCAAAACGCTGAAAAGATAAATACCGGCAGCGCCGAACATCACAGCCATGAGCAGCCACTGACTACCCAAGGCGATTACAACGATGTAGAAGAGCAAATGGGCGGCACCACCAACCTCAGCTTGGACCAACTGAAAAAGGAGCACGACCCGGAAGGAAACGACCCGCAATAAAATAAGAAAGGCTGCCAAATGGCAGCCTTTCTT
>CAXTCH010000055.1:0-12508 GCA_964241945.1 uncultured Mucilaginibacter sp. | reverse complement strand
CCTGATTATTAAAAAGGGAGAGCATGCAGCGTTGTTATTTCATGAGGATGAGGTTTTTTCGGCCCCGGCTCTGCCATTGGCCGAAGTATTTGACCCTACCGGCGCCGGCGATACTTTTGCAGGTGGCTTTATCGGCTATATGGCTAAAGCCGGTGAAGTGAATTTCGATAACATGAAAAATGCTATTATCTACGGTTCTGCTCTGGCCTCTTTCTGTGTAGAAAAGTTTGGCACCGAAAAAATCAAGAATCTGAGCAAGGAAGAAGTAGCAAACCGTATTCAGGAATTTGTAACGCTTGCTAAGTTTGATATAACACCCGAAGTGTAATTAAGCAAAGTTGGAATTTGAGTACTGTGCCACCGCTAACGAAAGTTATAAAGTGGCACAGTTATTAAATTTATAATTGGCTGTCCAAATTTATAAAACAGTTCTTTGTTATGCAAGCATAGCAATAAATTTTATTGATGTGGCATTCATAAATCTTATTGCATAGTTCGATGTATCTGCGCTGTATTTACTGCGACAAATAGCCCATTCGTGTAGCGTCGAACTTAATCAGGATAAACAGCAGCACGGTAAAACTCCACAACGAGGAACCGCCGTAACTGATAAAAGGTAACGGTATACCAATTACCGGCACTACCCCTATCGTCATGCCGATATTGATTACCACGTGGAAAAAGAATATGGAGGCTACCCCATAGCCATAAATACGCGACAACGGTGTCCGCTGTCGTTCGGCAACCATGATGATACGCAGGACAAGAAAAAGATACAAGCCTAATACCACGGCAGATCCTGCAAAACCCCACTCCTCGCCCACCGTACAAAATATAAAGTCGGTGCTTTGTGCAGGCACAAAAGAATACTTGGTTTGTGTACCCTGTAAATAACCTTTACCCCATAGTTTACCTGAGCCAATGGCTATTTTAGATTGATTTACATTGTACCCTTTCCCCCGTAAGTCCTTCTCAGTGCCCAGCAAAATGGCTATACGGGTACGTTGATGCTCTTTCAGTACATGGTTGTAAATAAAATTCACGCTGAAGATGAACAGAACACACAATACCAATCCTGCCAGCGTAACAAATATCATTTGCCGGTAGCGCCGCACAAAATACATAATGATAAGCGCAACTAATATCAAACCTATAATCAGGTAAAGTTGATTGAGCAGCAGGGATGCTATAAAAAGCACAATCGCTACACCTATTATGATCAAAAAATAAGGGGATAAGCCTTCGCGGTACAACACAAATATCAACGAGCAAAAAACCAGTGTTGAACCGGTATCGGGCTGCAGCATAATCAGCATCATCGGGAAAACAATGATGGCGCCTGCCGTCAGGAGCGATTTGAATTCGGTGATTTTGATATTGGCGCTGCTCAGGTAACGGGCCAGCAGCAAACAGGTGCTGAACTTGGCAAACTCCGAAGGCTGTAAACGAAAACTTCCGATGGGTATCCAGGCCTGATTACCGCCCACATTGCGCCCGACGACCAGTACCGCAATGAGCAAAAGTACCGTAACTCCGTAAAAAGCCGGCGCAATAGCCGTAAAAAAACGGCTGTCCAGTAACAGGATGACCATGCCCACTACCACTGCCGAGATGATGAATACAAACTGCTTGCCGTAATTGGTATCCATATCCAGAAAACCCGGATGCAACGGATCAAACACAGCGGCGTGGATATTAAACAAACCAATGGTACACAACGCCAGATATAAGATGACCATCATCCAGTCTACATTAAAAAATAAGCTGCGCTGCGGATGGTTGTTCATCTTTTTCGGGTTTCAACTTCTTCTTTTTTCAGTAGTATAGCCACCAACTGCCTTGTGGTAGAATCGGGTTTGTGTTTATGAATGGCAGGTTTAGGCTCATGTACCTTCTTAGAGGTATCTGCCTTTACTTTTTTGTTACTGTCGGTCTCGGTACTGTCTTTAACGCCCGGCGCCCGCAATTTTACTGGTGGCTGCCATCCGGGTGGGTGTGGTAATGCAGGCAACAGGTTTTTATTGGCATAATAGTCGGTGGTAATACCCGAAGGCCGTTTGCTGATATAGCCACGTAAATATTTTTCTACAATAAAGCTGGCAATAGGCGCTGCATAAGTACCTCCATCGCCCGAGTTTTCTACAACTACGGCAACAGCGATTTTTGGATTTTCACGCGGGGCAAAGGCTACAAATAATGAGTGGTTTTTTCCGTGCGGATTTTGTGCTGTACCCGTTTTACCACACATATCAATACCCGGAATATGCGAATCGTGTGCAGTACCGGCTTCTACTACCCTTTGCATGCCGTCAATCACCGGCTCAAAGTAAGCAGAATCAATCCCGACATAATTCCGTTTGGTAAACTCGGTGCGGATGATGTTTTTATCGCCTATGGCCTTTATTAAATGAGGTTTATAATAATATCCATGATTGGCAATGGTACATTCAATGTTGGCCAGCTGCAGCGGCGTGGCTTCCAGCTCGCCCTGTCCGATAGCCAGTGATACAATAGTAGTAGACCGCCAGTGGTTGTTACCAAATAATTTATCATAGTGTAAGGCCGTTGGCACATTCCCCCTGCCTTCATGCGGAAGGTCGACATCCAACTTTACCCCAAAACCGAACTCATTCACCCTTCGTTTCCAATCGGTAAAAGTAGCTTCGGTTTTTTTGGGCCCGTTCTCATTAATCAATTTCATGAAAACGTTGCCAAAATAAACATTGCATGACCCCTCTATGCCCAAAGTCAGATCGGTGCTTCCGTGATGGTGTGTGCAATGCACATAATGGTTGCCTGCCCAGAAACCGCCATTACAGAAATAAGATGTTTGCGGTGTGATGATACCCTGCTGCAAAGCAATCAATGCACTTAAAGGCTTAAAAGATGATCCGGGCGGATAATACGCCTGAATTGGCCGCACAAAGAAAGGGTTATAAGGGTCTTTGTACATTTTGGCAGCATTGTTACCCCGCTCACGGCCCACCATTAAGTTAGGGTCATAGGTAGGACTGCTTACAAAGCACAAAATTTCTCCCGTAGATGGCTCAATAGCTACAATGCTGCCTACCTTGTTTTTCATTAACTGTTCACCCATTTTTTGGATGCGGCTGTCTAACGAAGATATCAGGCGTTCACCGGCCACGGCCGAGGTATCAAATATACCGTTGGCAAATGCTCCTTTCTCCACGTTGCGCGAATCGACCATTACATTCCTTATACCCCGCTGCCCGCGCAATAGGGTATCGTATGATTTTTCAACGCCTGCTACACCCACTTGGTCACCAAGGTGATAATACCCATGCGAGCGCTCTATATCCCTGTCATTAACCTCGCCTACGTAACCTAAAAATTGTGCGGCAATGGAGTCAGGGTATACACGACGGGTATTGGGCTGCACATAGAAACCCGGAAACTCGAACAACCGCTCCTGAAAAGCAGCATAAGCCTGTACCGACAACTGCTTTTCAAACGCTGAGGCCCGATAAGGCGAATATTTGAGTGCTTTGGTAAATTGTTTATGAAATTGCGCGGTATCTATTCCCACCAATTTGCAAAACTCAAGTGTATCCAGGCTTTTCACCTGGTTGGGAATCACCATTAAGTCGTATACCGGCTCGTTTTGTACCAGTACCAGTCCGTTACGGTCCAGGATGGGGCCACGGGCCGGGTATTGTATCTTTTGGCGTACTACGTTGTTTTTGGCATATAATGAATACCGGTCATCGACCACCTGCATATAAAACAGCTTGGCCAGCAGCACCAGTATAATGGTAATAAATATTCCGGCAACCACATATCGCCTCTCAAAATAATTATTCATTTACGTTCTTTCCCCCTGAAAAACAAGAAGCCCGAAATTAAAATCAAAAATATAGTAAAAAAAGAGCTGACTAAGAAACGCAATAAGGTGTACTGTATTTCAGAAAAACGAAACACTTCGAGGTTGAAAAGAAAGAAATGGTGAAACAGCGTTAATACCAGCGTATAAGTAAAAAACCAACGGAAGCCCATATTGCTCAGGGTAGGGTCAGGTTCATTGTCAAAGCCCTCTTTTTGCACGGTGATGCTGATGAACAACACCCTTACCAAAGCCAGCAACGTACAGGCGGCGGCATGCAGACCGGGCGTATCATAAAAAGTATCAATAATAATACCCAGTAAAAAGGCGAGCACAAACAGCAGCACATTAGGTGTTTCGAAAGGCAGCAGCAGGATAAACAGAATGTAGATGTAGGGCGGCGTTAAATTGTAGAGCGCCACATTTCTGAGCAGGAATACCTGCAGAAACACCACCACTACAAATCTGAGGGCATTAATTATTAAGGTCCTGATCATCTTTCTTTTCCTGAGCTTCCAGCCCCTTCTGCTCTAAAGCAAATTTGTTGTTGACCACATATACATATTCCAGCCGGCTAAAATTTACGGCCAGCTTTACTTCCATGTTGAGGAAAAAACCACCACCCTTGGCATGCAGATTACTTATTTTACCAATAGGCACACCTACCGGAAACAATGAACTGTTAGACGCTACTACCAGTTCGTTGATGTGCGGCTTTACGTGGTTAGGCACGTCAATCAGTAATCCTTTGGTCGGGTCCAGATCATCACCCCACATGTAAAAACCCGGGTCGCGGGTATCGGCCAGCATAGCGCTTACACGGGCGTCCTTGTGCAACAAAGTTTGAATAACTGCATAATGTGGTGACACATAACGTACCAGGCCTACCACCCCGGCTCCTGAAATAACACCCATATCCTTGGCAATACCATCTGCGCTTCCGCGGTTAAGGGTAATATAGTTATTGCGCAGATTCACCGTGCTGTTAATTACTTTAGCAGGTATATACGTATACTGCTGTTTGTAGTTGGTATCAATTACGGTTTTCTGCGCACCGGTATCTACATAAAATGAGGTTTTTAACTGGTTGCGCAGCCGGGCGTTATCTGCTGCCAGGCTGTCATTTACCTGTTTAAGGGATAAGTAACCGTTAAGCTGACTGGCCTGGGCATACATTTTACCGGTCACCTCATTGGCTGAGTTGATAAAGGTGGCTTTCTGAAATGAATTGTATTTAACGTAAATAATCAGCGACCAAACCTCAAATATCAAAAACAAAAAAAATGCGTTGTACTTGCTGATAAATATTAACAGGTTACGCATTTTTAAATGAGTTGTGAATGGTGAATAGTGAGTGAGTTACAAATGGTGAGTTGAAAGTACTGCTTTTAAACCGTTTCGTCAGGCAACTACTCACAGTTCACTATTCATAACTCACTGCATTATTGCATTAAAAATTTAAAAGTTCCGATATTTTTAAGGGCGGTGCCGGTGCCGCGCACTACTGCACGAAGCGGATCTTCAGCTACATGTACCGGCAACTTGGTTTTGGCAGCCACACGCTTATCCAATCCGCGCAGCAAAGCCCCGCCGCCGGTTAAGTAAATACCGGTTTGGTAAATATCAGCCGACAATTCAGGCGGAGTAATTTCCAGCGCCTTCAGAATCGCTTCTTCAATTTTTGATATAGATTTATCCAGGCAGTGGGCAATCTCGGTATAAGATACTGTAATCTGCTTTGGCACACCAGTCATTAAATCACGGCCTTGCACAGCAAAATCAGCCGGAGGATCAATTAACTCAGGTAAGGCGGCGCCTACTTCAATTTTTATTTTTTCAGCCGTACGGTCGCCAATCATAATATTGTGCTGACGGCGGATGTATTGAACAATATCCGAGTCAAAGTTATCACCGGCCACGCGGATAGACTGGTCGCATACGATACCCGACAGGGCGATAACGGCAATTTCGGTAGTACCGCCACCGATATCAATAATCATGTTACCCATCGGTTCTTCCACGTCAATACCGATACCTACGGCAGCCGCCATAGGTTCGTGAATGAGGTACACTTCTTTAGCGCCTGCAATCTCAGCCGAGTCACGCACGGCGCGTTTTTCTACCTCGGTGATACCGGAAGGAATACAGATTACCATACGAAGTGACGGGAAAAACCAACCCTTACCCTTATTAATCATTTTAATCATCCCGCGAATCATATGCTCGGCGGCATTAAAGTCGGCAATTACACCGTCTTTTAATGGGCGGATGGTGCGGATATTATCGTGGGTTTTACCTTCCATTTGCATAGCCTGGCGGCCAATGGCAATTACTTTGCCCGTGGTGCGGTCAATGGCTACGATAGACGGTTCATCAACCACTACTTTATCGTTATGTATGATGAGTGTATTTGCTGTACCTAAGTCAATAGCAATCTCTTGTGTGAAAAAGTTAAATAAACCCATTGAATGCGTATTTCGAAATAATTTGCAAAGTTTATAAAAAAACTGTAATAATTTTAATACTCGGCTGCTTTAAAAGCGTTTAAGCGTTAAGATTATTGCTCAAACATTAAATTAAACTCTTAATGTTTAAAATGGCGTACACCGGTGGTTACCATGGCAATCCCTTTTTCATTAGCCATAGTAATAGAATCCTGGTCTTTTATAGAGCCGCCCGGCTGCAATACGGCAGTAATACCGGCATCCGCAGCAATTTCTACACAATCCGGAAACGGAAAAAACGCATCTGAGGTCATTACTGCACCACGCAAATCAAAGCCAAATGTGCGGGCTTTCTCAATGGCCTGCCGTAAAGCATCTACCCTTGATGTTTGGCCTACACCGCTTGCCAGCAATTGGTTGTTCTTGGCCAATACTACCGTGTTTGACTTGGTATGTTTTACTACTTTATTGGCAAAAAACAAATCTTTCAGTTCAGCTGCGGCAGGTTGTTTTTCAGTAACAGTGGTCATTTGGTCCGGGCCTTCAATCACCGAATCTTTATCCTGCTCAATCACGCCGTTTAATAAGGTTTTAAATTGCTTTACCGGCAATTCAACCGCCTGCCGGATCAGGATGATGCGGTTTTTCTTTTGCTTTAATACCTCCAGCGCTTCATTGGTATATGCCGGAGCAATCAGTACTTCAAAAAAGAGCTTGCTGATTTCGATAGCCGTTTCTTCATTAATTTCGTCATTGGCAATAATTACGCCGCCAAAGGCCGAAACCGGGTCACAGGCCAGGGCATCCATCCAGGCATCTTTTATAAAATTACGGGAAGCAATACCGCAGGCATTGGTATGTTTTAAAATGGCAACCGTAGTATCTGTAAATTCGTCAATCAATGATACGGCAGCGTCCACATCTACTAAATTATTGTAAGATAACTCTTTACCGTGTAATTTGGTAAACATTTCATCTAAATCGCCATAAAACACCCCTTTTTGATGTGGATTCTCGCCATAGCGTAAAGTCTGACTGGTTAGAATGCTTTTTTTGAACACAGGCAGCTCCTCATCCTGATTAAAGTACTGGAAAATAGCCGTATCATAATTTGAAGTGATATTAAATGCTTTTTGAGCGAAACGACGGCGTTGCTCCAAACCGATTTCACCGTTTTGGTCTTTCAAAATATTTTCCAGCTCCTGATAATCTTCTTTGGAAGCTACAATAGTGACATCTTTATAATTTTTAGCAGCAGCCCGGATAAGAGAGATACCGCCAATGTCAATTTTCTCAATCACATCATCATGGCCGGCGCCCGACTTCACCGTTTCCTCAAACGGATACAGGTCTACAATCACCAGGTCAATCTGCGGAATATCATACTGGTCCAGTTGCTGCTCGTCGCTTTCAAAATTTCGGCGGGCCAGTATGCCGCCAAACACTTTTGGATGCAGAGTTTTTACGCGGCCGCCCAAAATAGAGGGGTAACCGGTCAGGTCTTCAACGGCTACCACATCGGCACCCAAACTGCGGATAAAAGTTTCGGTTCCGCCGGTGGAATAAATTTTTACTCCCAAGCGATTAAGTTCCTGAATTACAGGTTCCAAATTGTCTTTATAGTAAACAGAAATCAGGGCATTTTTAAGTTGAACGGGCTGGGTCATGAGCTGGCTGTATTTTAAGCCGCAAAGGTAAGTATTTGGGGTGGTTATGAGTAGTTAAAAACGAACAAATCCGTACACCTGAATTATTACAGAGAAAGAATCGGTTGAACTATGATTACTGCATTTTTTTTACCAGCATTTCTACCACTTTTGGCAAATGCTCATGTTCCAGGTGCTGGCCTTTCAATTTAATTATTTCAATAGTATCATCCGGTTCAATTTTATACCGGGCCTGATGAATGACTTCGCCTTCGTCAAAATGCTCGTTCACAAAATGAATAGTAATGCCCGACTCCGGCTCATGGGCAGCCAATACTGCATTATGCACATGGTCGCCATACATGCCTTTGCCTCCATATTTAGGCAGTAGCGAAGGATGAATATTGATAATTTTATTCGGAAAAGCTTTAAGCAGCGAATCAGGAATAAGCCACAGGAAACCGGCCAGCACAATCAAATCAATCTGCAGTTGCTTTAACAGGCGCACCACTTCATCCGTATTATAAAAGGCTTGGCGGTTAAACAGGTGCGTAGGTATCTCGAAATTATCTGCCCGCTGCAGCACATAGGCATTGGGGTTGTTAGACAGTACCAGCACCACTTCGGCCACCGGATGCTGCCTGAAATGTTCCATCACCTTTTGGGCATTGGAACCCGAGCCTGAAGCAAAAATGGCAATTCGTTTTTTCACCACCAGTTTAATTTGAGCTCAAATATAATTTTTTCCGGCTTGTAAGCAGTATTTTCTTAATTCGTAGATTGGTGAATAAAGCTATAACGATATAAGTGATGTTGTCTGCTATCGGTGTAATAGCTATTAATATCACCCGAATAGAATACCAATGAGTTAGCACCTAAAGTAATTAACTGGCAGGTAGAAAAAGGAAAGCTTTTACCTGACGCTTGGGTTGAATCGGGCAATTGTAAGTTTATATGTAAGCGTAAAGAATCAGTATTTAAACTCCAGGTGCCCTGAATACCCGCAGTGTTATTGCATTGAAAATTAGTATAACTGCAAGCTGGATTTCCTATAGATGAAAAAGTAAACGTTTGATGTTCAGTTCCGCAAGTAAAACCTAAATCTATCGTACTGTCTATGTTAGTAGTAGTTGTATTATGCTTAAAATCAGTACGTTGTAATGCAGCCAACACCCACGGACCATGGTCAGTATTAGTTAGATAAGTTTTTAAGGAAGTGGCATCATCCTTTTTGCAGGAATTAAAAATAGCAGTGATTACACCTGCTGCCAATAATAATATAGTTGATAAGTGATATTTATAGCGGTACACCGTGCAAAAATAAACAATCCCGGCCAACCCTTTACCAACCGGGATTATGTTTTATACTAACGCAAAAGCAAATTACTTAGTATCGGGCACGGCCACTTCTTCCAGGTTGCTTACTGCCGGCCCATTCATTACTTTGCCCTCACAGGTAAAACGTGAGCCATGGCAAGGGCAATCAAAAGATTTTTCATCGTTGTTCCATTGCACAACGCAACCCAAATGCGGACATACGGCACTGTAAGCATAGTACTGCCCGGCCTCATCCCGGTAAACGGCTACCTTTTTCAACCGGCCAACAATGGCCGCCTGTCCCGGCTGAATTTCAGTGATAGATTTTACATCTGGTGGCAACAGGTAATCCAGGTACTGCCCGCCCACAAAAAACATTTCTTTGATGTAGTGCGGTGCTGTTTTCAGCGTAATCCGGTTGGGGTCATATAATTTCGCCCAGGGGTTTTCGCGGCCGCTAATCAAGTCCGGAATTAAAATACCGGCCAGTGTACCGTGGGTCATGCCATTGCCCGAGTCGCCGGTAACAATGTAAATATTTTTATCGCCGGGATTTTTACCAATATAAGCCAAGTCATCCACCGGCTCCATTACCTGGCCCGACCAGCGGTATACCACTTCTTCAGCTTGCGGAAAGCGTTCGTGCAACCAAGTTTCCAGTTGTTTATATCGCTCCTCTTCCGACAAGTTTTCCCGGTTGGCCTGTCCCGTCTCGTGGTCAGCCCCGCCATGAATCAGCAGAAAGTTCTCCTCGTCATAAGGCGCAGTGCGTACATAATTATAGGGATAACTGGGCCACTTCGAATCCTGGTCGCCGGTGTCCCACCACAGAGCCGGCCTGATTTTGCTTTGCGGCACCTTAGCGCCAATTACATAAGAGCGATAGGCATATTGCTTGGTATGCATTGCCACCCGGTCATTAATGGGCGAATTGGTAGCTACTACAATGTGCTGTGCAGCTACCTTATGCCCGTTTGCAGTCAATTCCCCTTCTTTTACTTCACTCACATGGGTTTGAGTATAAATTTTTCCGCCATGTTTTACAAAAGCTTGTGCCAGCCCGTTCAAATATTTCATGGGATGAAACTGCGCCTGCTGCGGAAATTTCAAAAAAGAGCCTTTTTCGTTGATGCTTGGGGCATCATATACCAATTGAGTAGAAATCCCCGCCTTGTTGGTAGCAGTTAGTTCTTCATCCAGCGTTTTCTGCTTATCACTCGGATGCAAAAAAAGATAGCCATCCAAACGGGTAAAATTGCAGTCGATTTGTTCTTCGTTAACTATCTTTTCCACCAAATCAATAGCTGCGGTATGGCTTTCGGCGGCGTATTTGGCGCCTTCTTCACCAAAATAGCTTTCCAGTTCACTATAACGGTCGTCTAAGGCATTGGCCAAGTGGGCGGTGGTACGGCCGGTTTCGCCGCTGCCTACAGTACCGTCTTCCAGCACTACTACTTGTTTACCTTCCTTAGCCAGTTGATAAGCGATGGTTAAGCCCGAAATACCGGCACCTACAATCGCTACCTCAGCGGTAAGGTTCTGCTGCAATGACTCATAATTGAGCGGCTGTACGCTGTCGGTCCAAAAAGATACATGAGTACCCGAGGTAAGTTGTCCATCGGTATTCGGCGAGTGGTTTTCCATAAATAGCGATTGATGATATAAGAGATATATTTATCTCTACAACACTCCCGCTAAAATGATAGTTTTACCGCTGCCGCTTTATTGTTAATAATCTTTTGGCCGCCGCTACAACTCGTCTTTTATTAAAGTGGTAATCAAATTAAGTCCGCTAAGCTGCAACTCGCGATCGATGGTTTTACGGGTGTTATTGTTATAGTCGTGATAAGATACCAATATTTTATAGGTCACATTCAAGGCCAGTATTTCGGCCAGATGCAGGCTGGTTTTTTGCTCGTTGAAGTATACATTGCCCAACCGGAAGGATAAATTTTGTTTAGGATGCACAATATTCTCCGAACGGCTGATAACATCGGCCGGCAATTGGAATGTTTCAACCCCGTTAAAGAAAACATGAAAAGAATTAACCACCAGTTTAACCGGTACATTACCTACGTTAGTAAACACCGAGGTAACACCAAAAAACTGATAAATGCAGGTCGGATCGTAAATATTGGCCTTCTGCGCCTGCTCAAAGGTTTCGGTAAAATAATCCTGGTGCAGCATCATGTCAACATAACCCTGATTCAGAAGCTTAAACTGCTGCTCGGTAATTTGTAACTGCTCCTTAAACTGATTGCCCGATATTTTTAACTGTACAAAGGCGATAATAACGCCTATAGACGAAACAACAGAAGCAATTGCGACTAACCATTGCATCCATGCGGGTAAGGTTTCCATTGGTAGGGTGATTTTAACTTATGATAATGATTTGTTGAATACCTCTGCTTAACATCCCTGCGCCTGTTACAAGCGGCTGACTGTTAATTAGATGTAATGGCTAAATATACCTATATCAATTACTTAAAGTCAATACTCCGTTTGTGTTATTTTTAAATTTATTTCAGGGAAGTTAACGAAAGCGGCTTGTTACTGATAAAGCGCAGGAGCAGCCTTCATCCATTCCTCCAATGCGGTTACCGGTTGAGCATGTGCAGTCAGCCAGATTGCAGCTGTTTTATCGGCACTTTGCCTGATGAAGCGGGCAAAAGCAGGTACATTAGGTGTTTGCGCTAACTGATAGTACTGCTTTGCCAGCTGCTTGAAGAAAGTAGAGCCACTTTGCTGCTTTTCGGCCAACTGACCAATTGCTGTAAAAACTGCTTCCAGTTGTTCACTTAAGGGGTCGGCAGCAGCAATGTATTTTCTTTTAGCAACAACAGCGATAGATTGAGTGATGGCCTGGTTAAGTGCATAATTACCGGCTTCTATAAAATGGGGCTTCATTACCCCAGGCTCGGGTTTGAGTACGCCGCCCTGCAGAATGTGCTGCAGGTTACCGTAGGCTTCAACGCTTTGCGGCCCTTTAGGCTCCAGCCACAGGTACTGGCAAAAGCCCAGCAATGCAGCCGCCCGTTTATCCTGATGAAAGGTAACCAGCGCATATAAACGCACACTACCGGCTTGCTTAGGGTCAATCTGTATAGCGGCTACAGCGCTTTGCTCTGCCTCGGCATACTGATGGTTTCGAAAGTAGACCAGCCCCAGCCCGTAATGCAAGGCATAGCTGCCTGAATCAATTCTGATGCCCGACTGGTAACTATCGATTGCTTTTTGCACCTGACCGGCCTGGTCATAAA
>CAXTCH010000054.1:2757-12596 GCA_964241945.1 uncultured Mucilaginibacter sp. | reverse complement strand
GGCCATGAGTACGAACACCTGCTGCATTTTACCGAGCAGCAACGCCTGCAACGCGAACAGCACGTGCTGCAGTTACACAGCGAAGGACGAAGCCACCGCCAGATAGCCAAACAATTGCACCTCACCGGCGGCACCGTTTGCCGGATGCTGAAACGGCTTGACAATAAGGAAGAGAAAGTGTAATGGTGTTAAAAATATTTTGGACAACCGTCAGCGTAAGCATGGACGCTTGAGCGAGTAGTAACTTTTAAGCCCTCATTTAAATTCTTTGTAATGATGTATCCAATAACCCTTGATGAAGCCCCCTTTGTAATTCTTGTAGTGATTGATGGTTGAGATGGGCTGTTGTTTGTACATTTTAACTGATTGCCCTCTTATTTTAGTAATGAAAATACCTTCTTTTCCGCCGCATTCTAATCCTTGGATGTTTCCCATTCGAATGGCTTTGAAGTTTACGATTTTGAACAAGTCACTGTCCCAGTTCGCATCTGCACATCCGCTTGCATGATAAGAGTAATAAAACGTAGTATGTGGTATCCTGATGGGCTCCGGAAACTTTTCAAAACCCCTTACCTGTTTGAAAGTGTGAGTGCGGTGATTATACAGTAGCAGATCGCAAATATCTGGAACGTTGGCGATGTAAGTAATTAGTAAATCTTTATACCCATCATAATTGAAATCGGTAAATTGAAAACTGTCGAAGCCTGCATATGACAATTGCAGATCATTAGCCCTTAAAGTAAGTACCGGTTTACTGCCAGGTTTCTTAATTGCAATCTTGTCACTGGCATAATAGACAGCTTTGTACTTTACACCATCAATCGTTGAAGTACTCACTGTGCGAATCGTATCTCGGCTCAGGGCAAAACAATAGGTACTGAAAGAAAACTGAAAAAAGATGAGTAATGCCTTGGTCATGGTAATAAAAAGTATGTTAATCCCGCCCGCTCAAGTGTCTACGCTTGAGCCAGTTGGTAGCAGAAGCACTTGCAGAGCGCTCAAGCGTTCATGCTTGAGCGGGAGACGTTTAAGCAGGCAGGGAAGAGGATACAAAGTGGTACATCAACCTTGTCTTTTTTTATAATAGGGTATGAACTCTTGTGTATAACAAGCTTTATCTGTTTTAAATATACCTTTCTCAAATGCTTCCTTATGTAATTTTGGTAGCTTTTTAAATCTTTTCATTCGAAGCCTATCTATCTTCTTGAGCTTTATAAAATCATAAGAATCTCTTAACATCATTACCACCTCTACTTCATTACATTTATCTGCCAGCCATACAGATGTTGACTCACAACCAAGAAATTCAAATGATAATTTTTTTACAGAAACAGGTATCTCTAAATGAAAAAAACCATCTACATCTGTTCTGCCACCTTTAACCGTGTCATTAATCATTATAAACGCGTATGGCAAGGTTTCCAGATTATCATCAATTAACCTTCCATTAATGATTTTATTTTGCGCATAAAGTTTATACGTTGAAGCATTGAGTAAGATAAAAATAATTAATAATTTTTTCATTTTATTATCGTGACTTTAAAATAGATATTTTAATCTCTACGCCCGTTCAGTTGCTACGTTTTAAAGGGCGAAGAAAAAGCTCCCACTCCGCTCAAGCGTTCACGATTGAACACTCTGCAAGCGGCTCTGCTGCAAGTTTGCTCAAGCGTGGACGCTTGAGCGGGCGGGAGAGGGACGCTTGAAAGGGTTAGAGAGCATAAGTAATGCTTTTATTAAAACGGAAATAATTTTATCTTGCTCAATCATATATCTCCATATGTTTTCCAAAATTTGCTTGTTGTTGGTTTCTTTATTTTATGTGCCTGCTTTGTTCGCACAACCTCTAAATGGTGTTAACTATCTAAACATACTTAAACGGGGTGCTGCTTATGATGCAGAGAGTCATCCACCCATGCCTGATTTTACCTATCAATCCTCTCATCAGCCGGAATTAGTGGCCTTACGTAAAAATTTCAAGCTCGATTCGGTGGCCGGTTTTGGTAACGAGCCTTCAAGACTGCTCAACATACTCCATTGGGTGCACAATATAGTGAAGCACGACGGACAGCATGAAAGTGGTATTAAAAATATTAATGCTACTGAGATACTGAATGCGGCTATTGCAAAACACACCGGGGTATCGTGCGGTGAACTGGCTACTACCCTGAATGATTGCTATCTGGCCATGGGATGGGCTTCACGAAAGGTATATTGCTTTCCTAAAGACAGCCTGAAAATAGATCATGATTCTCATGTAATTAACATAGTATATTGTTCATCAATAAAGAAATGGATTTGGGTTGATCCTACCAATGATGCTTATGTAATGGATAATAAAGGCGAATTGCTGAGCATAGAAGAAGTGCGGGATAGTTTAATTAAGAATGACAACTTAATTGTAAACCCGGATGCAAACTGGAACCATAGGATATCAATGACCAAGGATTATTATCTGGATACCTATATGGCCAAAAATCTTTACCGGTTTTATTGCCCGCTAAATAGCGAATATAATTATGAAACGTTCGGTCAAAATAAAAAAGTAATATACGTATATCTTAACCCCTTAGACTATCAAAAAAAGCCGCCTTTTAAAACAGACGAATATTACAACCCCGACATCAAAACCACTTTTGTTACCTATAATATACATAATGAGGCTGAATTTTGGAAAGCGCCTCGTGAGTAGTTGTCAGGCAAATCTCCCGCTGCTCAAGCGGGTATGCTTGAGGCTCATCAATATATAAGCATGAATATGCAAACCTTTGTGCTGCCGGCAATAGCTTAAATTTTCCATTATGAAATCACTGTATTGCCTGCGCGTGAATAAGTCGATCCAATTTATTACGGTAAGAGTGACAAAGTACAATTCGTCGGTTGAAGCATTGCGTGACATGGCGGTTCAAGATGCACTTTTTGTAAAACCAGAGCAAGAGTGCTCAAGCGTGGACGCTTGAGCGGGCAATAAGATTGCAGGCTGCGATGAATGAATAAAGATTTTGCTGTTCAAAATAAACTTTATATTTTCAGGCAAAATCTAACCTTACCAGTACATGTATAAGCTTGTATTCCTGACCGTAGCTATCCTCAGTTGCTGCGCCTGCAAAAAAGACCATACCGATGACACTGCCGCCGCTGCCCAGATCACGGTGCCGCCTTATACCGAGATAGGCGCCAATACCGTCGGCTGCTACATTAACGGCAAACCGTGGACTAACTTCGGCAAGCTTTATTACAAATCGTCTACCGGGACTTTCCCCCTTTTTATTCCTGGCAGCGGAGGAGGCGGCTATTATGATAACGTAGTAAACCCCTACTTATTCAAACCCTCCGATGGTATTGGCGACTCTGTACTCAGCATTTCTGCTGAACTTTCTGTGCAAAAGAAAGGAACTACCATAAGAGATGAAACTATCAATCTTCGCATAGCAAAAAATGGAAGCTTTAAAGGCACGCATTATCTTGTCAGCACTAATCAATCATTCCAACTTTTGAATATGGGTGGCTATTATAATTACCTGAGCCAGATAAACGATCCTTTTGTAGTTACGATTAATAAAGATTCGGTGACCAGGACCGGCCGTATATTCTCCGGCATGTTTCATGGTTATATTCGCCATTACGTTACGGGCATGCCCGGTCAGGTCACTTTATTGAATGACTCTTTAAAGATAGATGGCGGCGTATTTGATGTTAATCTCAAAAATTGATATTTATTTTAGCGTCAAAAGAAAGCATGATTTAGACTGTAAGACCGTAAAAGCGACTTACCGGTATAGCAAGAACCATCCGGAACTATTCAGCCTGAGGTCAGTGTGGTCACCGCACCACCCGGAAGCAGGGCAAACCAGAAAAGTCGTGCAGTAATAACAACAACCCATAGGCTGTAAGGGCAACGCTGATGTCTGCGTCCTGAATTAGGGTCGTTTATTTTCTTGCAACTGAACCTGACAGCTTTAATAGTGGACTGCAAGGCATACGGATGCCGCAGCGTATTGAGGCGTTTTGCATTAATTACGCTACACCACTGCAAGTCCATCTGTAAAATATTGGTTTTCAGCCTCCAAACAATGCTGTTATACCCTATTTCAATGAGAAGTGCGGTCAAATCACCCTTTGACAGGTTTGTGGATATGTAATTGAGCACTATATCTCACTTATCTTACATGCTATGTCCCCACGTATATTTATCATTGATGATGAAGCCGATATCCTTGAAATTCTATCTATTATCCTCGAAGACGAGGGTTATAACGTCGTCACTTTTGATAACAGTGAGGCCGCAGACCATGTACTTGACCATTGCGCTGACCTGATTTTACTGGATGTTCGAATTATGGGGTCTGTAAAAGACGGCATACAAATTTGTAACGAATTAAAGGCCGGCCAGAGTACCCGCCACCTCCCGGTTGTTTTGATATCGGCTGAACGGGACCTTCACCTGATGGCTAAAGCCTGCCATGCGGATGATTATATACGCAAGCCGTTTGATATAAGTGATTTACTGGCTTGCGTTCAGCGGCTGCTTGCACCACGTTGATACACCATTTGGTTTACCAGCTAACACCTTTCGCTATGACAGCAAACGATACTTTTGACAAGGAGCTTTACACCTTTTTTAAGCATTGCCTGAGCCGCATATATTTTGGTAAGGCAAACCTGATGAGCAGGCTGACCAATCTACAAACGGTAAGTGAGCATCAAAGCTTAATTTCGACACTTAGGGATTTGGGCGGAAATATACGTCGCCAAATGGCACGTATTGAACTGGTTTATGAACTTTTGGATGAACCTATGAAGAATACCATTGCAGGTGGTGTTGATGGGTTATTGAATGATATTTTTTATGACGTGGATCAGCACAAACACAAAGGGAAAGGAGTTGACTTGTCCATTATATTTTGCCTGCAAAATATTGAAAGCCTGGAAGTTGCCGGATTTAAGATGCTTCGGATGGCTGCTGTTCCCCTCCGGAATGCTCAGGTCAAGCAGTTGCTCAAGGAAAATTATTATGATGCGAAGGCCAACCGCCACTTGTTATTGTTGATTGCAGCAGAATTGATGGTTACCAAACCGTAAAAGTCCCTGCCCTGACAACAGAAACTTCAGATGATCTTCAGCTTGCTGCCGGTGTTATTCGCACCGCTTATTAAAACCGATCACATGGCTGTAAAATGCAATCAAAGCCTTCTCCTTTGGAGAAGGTTGGGCAAGGTCATTCTTTCTCTCCGCTTGGTGCATAAAACTGTTCATTAAAATTTACCAAAAACAGTTCCTGCGTAGCGCGGGTGCAGGCGGTGTAAAACCAGCGGAGAAAGTCAGTATTCATCATTTCTTCGGTTACATAGCCCTGGTCTACAAATATGGCCGGCCACTGGCCGCCCTGAGCTTTGTGGCAGGTAATGGCATACGCAAATTTAATTTGCAGGGCGTTATAATACGGGTTCAGCTTTAATTCGTTCAGGCGTGCTTTGCGGCTTGGAATATGCTCATAATCTTTCATTACTTCCTGGTAAAAGCGCTTATGCTCGGCAGGGGGCAGGGCGGGGGTGTCGGCATACATGGTGTCGAGCAAAACTTTGCATTCCAGCACCGGGTCTTCGGCATAGTCAATAAACTCAATCTGTACATCGGCAAAACGAAAGCCATACATGTCCTCCGTGCGGCGCACTTTTTTTATGCGGGCAATATCACCATTGGCAATAAAGCCGGTACTGTCATCTTCGCGCTCCTGCAGCCAGAAATAATTGTTGCGCACCACCATAATCTGGTCGCCGCCGGTCAATTCCTCTTCGCGGTATAAAATACGGTTGCGTATTTGCTGGTTGTAAGAATTGGCATTTTTGTTGGAACGGCAAATCACCAGCGCATTCTCATTGCCATATTTGCGGTAGGCATAGTTCAACCCTTCTTCCAGCCGGTCGCCGCTCATGCGAAATACATCCGGGTACCCCTTGGTAATAATTTGCGGAAAGCCGTCCTGCTGTTCGCGGATCAGGTTGCGTATCTGCGTTACGTTATATAAAATGCCCGAATCTTTTTGCTGGCGTAATACATCGGTGAGCTCAAATGAATATACATCCAAACCAAAATCTTCCTTCAATATCTTCTCATTCAGCGCCGGACTATGTTCCGAGCCCACGGGCGGCAGCTGGGCCGTATCGCCGATGAGCATCAGTTTACAGTTTTTAAAATTGTAAACATAATCTACCAGGTCCCTTAGTAACGTATTTTGGTTATTGCCGCTCAGTTCATCGGTAATCATCGAAGCCTCATCTACCACAAACAGCGTATTTTCGGCATTATTGGCGGCCAGCATAAAAGATTCGTCAATATTCAAGGCCGATTTTTTACGATAGATGCGTTTATGAATGGTAAACGCCTTACGGCCCGAATAACCGGTAATCACCTTAGCCGCCCGGCCGGTAGGCGCCAGCAGTACCGATTTAAGGTTGTACGAGCGCAACGCTTTCACCAAAGCGCTCAGTACGGTAGTTTTACCGGTACCGGCATAACCTTTCAGTACAAAGCATTCGTAACCGTTGTTGGTATGTAAAAACTGGTGCAGTTGGGCAAAGAGCTCGCTTTGCTGCGGGGTAGGCTCGAATTTAAACGCTTTACTGATGGTTTCTGTGGTTGACATATTACATAAACGAAAAAAATGCAATATATTTAAAGTAAATTTTAAAATACTACTTTTGTTCGTAAGCATGAGCAATACCCTATACCAATACCAGCACAGCGAATTTAATCTGAACGAGGCCGGCAGCTCAGTACTGTTGCTGCAGCTGGCCGCCGATCATTTCTCGGCAGCCATCCTGAAAGCCGGCAAACTGATGGTTTGGCTAAAGGACCTCCCGCTCAGCGAATTGCTTAACCCCATCGAGTTAAATGGTTTGTTCAATCTGCAGTATGCACAGGTCGTGGTTGGCGTAGCTTCCCCGAAGTTTACTTTATGGCCTTCTGCCGTGTTTGAGCCGGCCCAAGCGGCGGCCATAGCCCGGCTGCTGAATGTAAGCGCGGATGAAAGTGTATTGCACGACCAGTTAAACGAGCAAAATTTAGCAGTATATACCACCCCGAAGCAGATTACCGAAGCGCTGACCAGATATGGCTGGGAGAATCAGGCTGTATTCCATCCGAAAGGCTGGATTAAAGCCATCGGCTCCGATGAACCGGCGGCGCAAACGCTGTATCTGAACATTGATAAAAATCAGGTAGAGGTATTGTACCTGAACGAAGGCAAAATCCGGCTGTACAATAATTTCAGTTTCGAGCATCCGGATGAACTGGCCTATTATGCGGTACTGGCAGCGCAGGAGCTGGCCCTGGATTCAAAAACTACGCATGTTAAGGTAAGCGGCAGCGTGTTGCCCGGCGATGCTAATATCAGTCGCCTGGCGGAGTTTTTTTTATCGGCAGGTATACTGAACCTGAAAGTGATTGACTTGCCGGCAAACGTACCGGCGGCTTCCATACTGGCGCTAAGCGCCCTTTCCTTATGCGCATCATTGGCGGAAGCTTAAAAGGCCTGCGGTTAAACCCGCCCAATAACTTACCGGTACGCCCCACTACGGATATGGCTAAAGAGGCCTTGTTCAATATCCTTCAAAACCAGATTGAACTGGAGGGCATACAGGTGCTCGATTTGTTCAGCGGTACGGGTAACCTGGCGCTGGAGTTTGCCTCGCGCGCTGCCGAACAGGTAACCGCGGTTGACCGCAGCATTCAGTGTATCAATTATCTCAGGGATACCGCCCGTCAGCATGGCCTGACGCAGATTAAAACCTTCAAGGCAGATGTGTTCAAGTATTTGCAGATGGAAACACAGCCGTACCATCTCATCTTTGCCGACCCGCCTTACGATCTGAACCGCATCCCAGACTTGCCTAAGCTGGTGTTCGAGCAAAACCTGCTGCTGCCCGGCGGCCTGCTCATTGTTGAACATCAGTCTATGCAGAATTTAAGCCAGCACCCGGCTTTCGTAGAGCAACGGAAATACGGGCATTCGTCTTTTTCTTTTTTCAAGAATGCCTGAATTGGAATTTACAGAATGTTTGTCTCAGGTGCAAGAGTAATTCTGTTAATCCTAAAATTCTGTAAATCCTGATTCAGGCATTCATCATCTTTATCTCACAATTCCTTATTCCTGCGCTGTCCTTGCAAAGCGCAGGAAAAAATCCTATCTTTGTCCGGCAAATAATAAAACCCAAAATTATTTGCCATGCAGCTCGACTCCTCCAAATTTGTCGCCGAAGGTTTAACGTATGATGACGTATTACTGATCCCGGCCTACTCCGAAGTTTTACCCCGCGAAGTTAATACCAGCTCTTACCTGACTAAGAAAATTCAGCTCAACGTGCCTATTGTTTCCGCAGCAATGGATACCGTGACCGAATCGCAGCTGGCCATTGCTATTGCGCAGGCCGGCGGCATTGGCATGCTGCACAAAAACATGAGCATACAGGCACAGGCCGACCAGGTTCGCAAAGTGAAACGGTCGGAAAGCGGTATGATACAGGACCCTGTTACACTGCATAAAGACTCGACCGTAGCTGACGCGGTGAAGATAATGCGTGAATTCAGAATCGGCGGCATTCCGGTAATTGATGGCGATGGTATGCTCAAAGGCATTATAACCAACCGCGATTTGCGTTTTCAAAAGCAAATGGAAAAACCGGTAAGCGAGGTGATGACCAGCACCGGCTTAATCACAGCACCCCTGGGTACTACCTTACCCCAAGCCGAAGAGATATTACAAAACCATAAAATAGAAAAGCTGCCGGTGGTGGATGCCGATGGCCGCCTGCGCGGACTTATTACCTTTAAGGATATTCAAAAATTTAAGAATTACCCGATTGCCTGTAAAGACGAGTTTGGGCGTTTACGTGTGGGCGCTGCCGTAGGGGTTACTTTTGACACCATGGATCGTGTAGACGCGCTGGTAAAAGCCGGCGTTGACGTAATTGCCATTGATACCGCCCACGGTCATTCCAAGGGAGTGCTTGACCAGGTAAAAGCTGTTAAAGCTAAATATCCCGATTTGCAGGTAATCGGCGGTAATATAGCTACTGCTGATGCGGCACGGGCGCTGGCCGAAGCCGGTGCTGATGCTGTTAAAGTAGGTATAGGGCCGGGTTCAATTTGCACCACCCGTATTATTGCAGGGGTAGGAGTACCGCAATTGTATGCCGTTTACGAATGCGCCAAAGCGCTGCAGGGCACAGGCATACCGGTAATTGCCGATGGCGGCATTAAACACACGGGTGATATTGCCAAAGCCATCGCTGCGGGTGCAAGTTCCATCATGGCAGGCTCCCTGTTTGCCGGGGTAGAGGAATCGCCGGGCGAAACTATTATTTATGAAGGCCGCCGCTTTAAGTCTTACCGCGGCATGGGTTCTATCGAGGCCATGGAATCCGGCTCGAAAGATCGTTACTTTCAGGATGTGGAGGATGATATCAAAAAGCTGGTACCCGAAGGTATTGTAGGCCGTGTACCCTATAAAGGCACCTTAGCCGAAGTGATTTACCAGTCTATCGGTGGTTTAAAGGCCAGCATGGGATATTGCGGCGCCAAAAATATCGAAGCCCTGCAGCAAGCCAAGTTTGTGCGTATTACCGCTGCCGGCATCCGCGAATCGCATCCGCACGATATTACTATCACTAAGGAAGCACCGAACTATACGAGATAAATAAATGAGTAAAGGATGAAATGAATGAGTGAATAAATAGAAAAACAAATTGAAATGAAACAAGCCGGGGCTAAGGCAACTTACCCTATTCACTCATTCACTCATTCACTCATTCACTCATTCACTCATTCACTCATTCACT
>CAXTCH010000054.1:0-2657 GCA_964241945.1 uncultured Mucilaginibacter sp. | reverse complement strand
TTCACTCATTCACTCATTCACTCATTCACTCATTCACTCATTCACTCATTCACTCCATGAAATCCATTTGTATTTTCTGCGGCGCAAATTTTAACGGTGACCCGGCGTTGCAGCAAGCGGTTGACCAGCTGGCTGAGGTAATGGTGAGCCGTCAGCTCGAACTGGTGTATGGCGGTGGTAAAGTAGGGGTAATGGGCCTAATTGCCGATGCCGTATTGCAGCGGGGCGGTAAGGTAACCGGCGTGATACCTCAATTTTTGATGGATAAAGAGGTGGGGCATACCGGCATTACGCAAATGCATATTGTAGAGAACATGCACCAGCGCAAACAGCTGATGAATGATTTATGCGATGCCGTGATTATGCTGCCCGGCGGCTTTGGTACGCTCGAAGAATTTTTTGAAGTACTTACCTGGCTGCAACTGGGTTTACACCAAAAACCCATAGGCGTACTGAATGTAAATGGCTTTTACGACTTTTTACTGAAGCAGATGGATGTAATGGTGGAGCAGCGCTTTTTAAAGCCTGTTAACCGGCAGCTGGTACTCACCTCTGCTGATCCTATTGAGTTGGTTAGCCTGATGGAGAATTTTAAGCCGGTTGCGGATGAGGTATGGTTCAGAGATAGAAACCTGACCTGAGAGCTGATGAAGGATTAAGCAACTACCACAGCAGGCTTGGCGGTCCTAACAAATACCTTTTTCAGATTTAACCGCTCTATCACGTTAAATCGCTTGCACAAGTAAATTATTGTTAAAATCACCATTTTTTTGTCGCTTATTTGTTACAATCTTATACTGCAATTTAACGATAGTTTTTTTAATAAGTTTCACCCCGCACCCCTATTTTCACAGAAAAGTAAATTTTGTTGATAAGTTATTGTAAGTCAATCGTATATTTTTTATTGCCTAAAGTTTAATTTAAATTTTTTAACCCCAGTGAAAAATGTTTGATAAACGTTAGCTGCGGATCATGGCGTAAAAATCACTAAACAGTTTACTTCAGGGTCAGAAAACAGCCTGAAAATTACGTCGATAAGCAGGCGAGATAAATTTATCATCCGGTTGCTTATATTTAAAGCATGAAAAAGCTGTTGTTTTTTTGCTGCTGTATGTTAGGGTTACAGGTTCAGGCACAGCGTTACCTGCTGGCTGATACCCATAATGATGCAATTTCCAACCAATTAATTACAGGAGCTGATTTGAGCAAGCGTCAGCCGGCCGGTAATCTGGATTTGGTGCGGACTAAGGAGGGTGGCCTGAATGTTCAGGTATTTTCTATTTGGTGCGGCGGCGAATATGGTAACGGCACTGCATTTAAATTTGCCAACCGCGAAATAGATTCACTCGACGCGCTGATTAAACGTGACCCTGCACAGATAATATTAGTGCGCAACGCAGCGGAACTGGAAAAAGCCGTAAAGCAACACCGGTTGGCGGCGCTGGTAGGGGTAGAAGGCGGCCACATGATTGAAAGCCGCATAGACTACATCGACAGCCTGCACAAACGGGGCATGTGCTATTTAACTCTTACCTGGAACAACAGCACCCCCTGGGCTACCTCGGCTTACGACGAAAAGTATCATGCTGATACGTTAACCCATCATGGTTTAACCGACTTCGGCAAACAGGTCGTGCATCACTTGAATGATTTGGGGATAATGGTCGACTTATCGCATCCCAGCGAGCAAACGTTTTATGATGTAATGAAGATTACCCGTAAGCCGGTCATCGCCTCGCACAGCTGTGCTTATGCCTTAAACCCGGTGCAGCGCAATTTAAAAGATGACCAGTTGCGCGCCATTGCTAAAAACGGCGGGGTGGTATTTGTAAACTTTTACAGTGGCTTTATCGACAGTATGTATGCGCCCAAACAAAAGGCCTTTCTGGCCAAATACAGTCAACAGTTGGATTCTTTAGCCAAAATTTATAATGATAAGGATTTAGCCACCATTCACCTGTATAGCCTACACAAAGCGGAATCTGATGCCATGCGCCCGCCTTTGAGCATGCTGATTAAGCACATTGACTACATGGTAAAGATGATGGGCGCCAATCATGTGGGCTTAGGCTCTGACTTTGACGGTGCCGAATCTTACCCGTTGGGCATGGATGATGTGCGCGACTATTACAAAATTGCCGATGAGCTGCGGAAGTTGAATTATAGCGAAAAGGACATCGCTAAAATATTCGGCGGTAATTTTGTTCGGGTGTTGAGGGCAAATGCAGGGAGATAAATATGGAAAACTATGAAAGTTAACCTTTTATCATTTTTCATTATAATTAGCTTTCCGATACATCTTTCTGCACAAAAAGTATTGAAGATGGATTCAATTGCTAATCATACTTCATTAGTCATAGGTGACAACTTTAGAGGGATTGATTTTAACAAAAATTACGATTTCGTCCAAATATTCATTCATGACAAAATAAAGAATATGTCTACTCCGACTGAAAATGATATTAAAAAAGCGGAGATATTACTACAAACAGAAATTAAGAACCAAGATTTAAATTCGATTTTTCAAAGAGAAAGTTTTATTAGAAAAAATATAAAAAGGTACATTCGGCAATATTTCGGATATATTAACGAAAAGGGAGAAAAGATAATTTTCATAAATTGCTTTTTCATCAAGCGTCCTCATGAAATCAGTAATC
>CAXTCH010000053.1:0-12622 GCA_964241945.1 uncultured Mucilaginibacter sp. | reverse complement strand
GGTAAGTTTTAGCCAGTACCGAGGCTGCTGCAATGCTGAAATATTTACTGTCGCCTTTAATTATACAGGTATGCTGAATAGCAGGATAAGCGTTAAACCGATTGCCGTCAATCAATAAAAGTTGCGGCTGAACCTGTAGCTGCTGTATAGCGCGGTGCATGGCTAAAAACGAGGCATTCAGGATATTAATCTGATCAATTTCTGCCGGACTTACCGATGCCACAGCATAGGCAATTGCTTGCTCCTCAATTTCTTGCCGGAGTGCGTAGCGCGCGGCCTCGGTCAGTTGCTTGGAATCGTTAAGTATAGGGTGCGTAAAATCAACCGGTAAAATTACGGCTGCTGCAAACACCGGCCCTGCCAGGCAGCCCCTTCCGGCCTCATCGCAACCCGCCTCCGTTAACTCGTGTTGAAATCTGGAAAGCAGCATACTTCTAAGTTAAAATGAAAATTCAAAAGTCAAAAAGTATAGTAGTTGGAAAGCGGAAAGTATAAGTAGTAATAGATGCTTAGCTGACTCAAAGCACAAAGGGCTTGTTTTAAATTTTGCCTTTTTAAGTTAAGACTAAAAAAGCTTCAAAGTCAATAAGGTAATATCATCAATCGGCTTACCTTTAATAACCAGGTTGAGGTAGTCCATAATGGTTTGATTGAATTTGTCAGGAGGGAGGTGGCCATTCTGGATAACAAAATCAATCAGCACATCTTCATTCCAGCTGCTTTCTTTTTGCAGGTCGTAATCCATTAAGCCGTCGGTATAATTAAATATCATGCTGCCCGGTTCTACATAAACTTCGCCCTGATTGATGAACGGAAGTTCATCAAAAGCGCCTATCATGGTAGTACCCAGTTTTAGCGGGATGGCTTGGCCTTTTGCATATAACACTGACGGGTTATGCCCGGCATTGATGTAATGCATGATGCGGGTATCCTGGTTATATTTGGCCAAAAACAGGGTAATAAAGCGTTCACCCTGGGTGTTGCGGATCAGGATGGTGTTTAAGCGTTCCACTACCGTAGTCAGGTCCTGCTCCACCGTAGCCCAGGCGCGCAAACTGGCCTGGAAGTTAGCCATCAGTAAAGCTGCCGAGATACCTTTGCCCGATACATCGGCAATGCACCACAAAAATTCTTTATTGTTCAGGCGGATAAAATCAAAATAATCGCCGCCTATATTTTGGTGAGGCAAATATTTTGCGCCGATTTCCACTGCCGAGTCTTTGTGCAGGCGTAACGGAATCAGCATATTTTGCACCTCAACGGCCAGCTCCATTTCGCGTTGAAAACGTTCGGTTTGCAAACGTTCCCTGAACAGGCGCTTATTTTCAAGCGCTACCACAATTACGTTGATGAGCGTTTGCAGAAAATTGAGGTCATTGTCCAGCATGTCCTCGGTGGTATGAAAATCACCGATAAGGGCATAAGCCAATGTGCGGCTTTTATGATGAAAGGGAATAAAGTAGTTGTATTGGCTGAGGATGGGATGCGGGTTGTTGGCTAATGAAGTAAGTTTTTTGGCTTTTTGCATATGTGTACAGGCCTGCTGCAGCACTTGTACCGACTCAAACTCACCTCCGTATTTGGAGATGCAGACATAGCTGCCCTGCTTTTCAATAAGAAAGCGCAGCTTTCCTACCTTGAGGTAATTTTGCAGTATCACCTCAAGCATTTGAATAAGTACTGGCGTAGATGAGTTTTTGTTAATAGCGCGGGTTACTTCAAGCAGAGAGTTTAGCTCCGATTGCCTTTTAAGTAACAGTTGTATTAACTCGCCCTCTCCCGAACCTGCTTCAAAACCTTGCATCGATCGTATAAAACGCGAAATTATAAAAATTCAATTATATACGTACGCTTTGTGATTTTACATCAAAAGCATCGCGTAGTCCCACAGTAACCATATTGAAGGCATAAACCATCAGCATAATAGCCAAACCCGGCAGTATAGCCAGGTAAGCCGCATCCATAATGATATAGCCGTAATGTTCTTTAATCATGCTGCCCCACGTTGGTGTAGGCGGCTGCGCTCCAAACCCTAAAAAGCTCAGCCCGGCTTCTAACAAAATAGCGGCTGCAAAGTTAGAAGAAGCCAGCACTAATATCGGCCCGGTAATATTAGGTAAAATATGTCGGGAAATAATACGAAAATTATCAAATCCCAAAGCCCGTGCGGCTTCTACATACTCTGCCTGTTTTAAACTGATGACCTGGCCGCGTACCAGTCGGCCTACTTCTACCCACATGGATAAACCAACAGCAATAAAAATTTGCCATAAACCTTTGCCCAATGCAAAGGATAAAGCAATAACCAACAGCAAGGCCGGTAAGGCCCATAAAATATTCATTACCCAACTTAAAGCATTGTCAATCCAGCCGCCGTAATAGCCGGCTGTTGCGCCCACGGTAATGCCAACCAGCAAACTGATCAGTACCGCCATCAGGCCCACGGCCAATGAAACGCGGGCACCTAAAATAAGGCGGCTTAGTAAATCGCGGCCATAAATGTCGGTACCCAGCCAAAAAGTCCTGTTAACCAGGCAATGTGCTTTAAGTAAGGAATAACTATTGTGTAAGGAAGGCTTGCCGGTATCCTGGTAGATGCCGGTTAAGGCATATACGTTATAAGCCTTTACTTCAGATTTGTCTTCATCACTAATATATTGGTTTATATAAATAGAATCTCCTGCAAAATGATACCCCGTAATTGGAATATCCTGAAAAAAGGAAGGTTGCCCGAACAGCATTTTGTGCAGCAGGCTTACGGTATCCACCGGTGAACTTTTACGGATGCGAAGCATCAGAAACGTAGCCCCCGGTTTTTTCACGCTGAGCTGCAGGGTCATGTTATTGGCGTCGGGCGTGCTGTCGGGCATAATCAGGTAACCCAGTATAGCGGCAAGTACAGTAGCGGTAATTAGTAATAAACCACCTATCGCAATTTTGTTGCGTTTAAAAATTTTCCAGGCTTGCTGTACGGGCGTAAGTGCGGTAGTCAAAAGCAGCGGCGGGTTAATAAGCTAATATCGGTGATTTAAACGAGTGCGGCAACCTCATTATCGTACTGTGCGGCCTTTCCAATCATATTTGCGGGTATTACCCAATAGGCCGATGTACACAAAATAAAGCACATGTATGGGCGATAACAGTATCAGCCATGCGGTTAATCCCACACGCCTAAAAAAGGAAGTAATCGGAATCAGGAAGCCCATCTCGAAGGCGTATTTGAGCAGAAACTGAATAGCTAACAATTTTAAAAAGGTAATACTGTAAAAACTGAGTGCCGCATTTACCAATAGCGACAAATTAAACAGCCAGATACAAACCGCCAGTGCTACCACTTTTTTATCTTTATACTTGGTAGATTTGGATGCCCAGCGGCGGCGCTGCTGTAAAAATTCTTTCAGGGTGGGCTTGGCGTGAGTATATACCACTGCGGCCGATTCTTTCAGGAAGCCTATTTTACCCGGATAGCGCTCCGCCACTTTTTGCAGCAGCAATTCATCATCGCCCGAGGCCAGATCGTCTATGCCTTTAAAGCCGCCTACTTCATAAAATACATCTTTGCGATAAGCAAAGTTGGCCCCGTTACAGGTAGAAGCCCGGCCGTTACCGATAAAAGCTGCTCCTATCCCGATAAGGTACGAAAACTCCAGTGTTTGCAACAGTTCAAACAGGCTTTTTTCCTGAAAGTATGTCACCGGCGATGAAATCATTACCGGGTTATAAGTTTCATAATAACCCACTACGCTGGACAGCCATTGCGGACCCATGCGGCAATCGGCATCAGTGGCTACCAGCAAGTCGCCGGAAGAAAGTTTGATGACTTCCGTAATTGCTTTCTTTTTGTAAGAGTTGAGCTTTTCTTTTTCATTCAGCTGTAATAGCTTAATTCCCTGGCCGGCATAGCTCCGCACAATAGCTGCTGTGCTATCGGTGGAATGGTCATCAGCGATAATGATTTCGGTGAGCGATTTCGGGTAGTCCTGCACCAGCAGGTCATTGAGGGTTGCACGGATATTGTTTTCCTCGTTACGGGCGGCAATCATTACCGTAATTTTGGTGCTGAAAGGTTTGCCCGAAAACCCGGGGCGTTTTAGCGCTGCCCATCCTTTGATAAGGTAAACCAATACGGCCAGGTACAGCGCCGTAAGTAAAAAAATGATAGAGCTATAGAGAATTATCAAAGAATTTCAACTTTAAAACAAATACAGCGCCTAAAATGGCAGGCACAATTAAATTAATAAACCAAATAGATGCCACTGCGGCAATAGCCGCCAGGTGCTGATTGGTTACGTAACTAAACAGGGTATCGGCCGTTGCAGTTCGTACGCCAATATCAAATAAGTCGATAGAGGGCAACGCCGATTGTACAAAGAACACAATAAATATGAAAAAAAATATCTGGTAGGCCGGAATTTGCGGAATCAGTAAATGCACTACAAAATAATATTGCGTTGAAAATACTGCAAAGCGGCTTACGCAAAAGCCCATTACCGTCATCAATTCGCTCATACGGTAGCGCTTCATAATATCAAAAAAGCGGTGAAATTTTTTAATCCACTTTACGCTGTTCAGCAAACCGACCATCCAGCGGATATTGAAATAAAACAGCAGGAACATCAGCATAAAACCAATAACCAGGATACTGACACCTACAAACAACCAGCTTTGCAGGTGCAAAAACTCATGTAAAAACCACAGAATAGCCCCGGCACCTACCACATTGGTCACCACATTTTGCCCGAACGAGCCTACCGCCATGGCAAAAACGCCGTACACCCGCTTACGCGAGGGCAGGTACATCACCCGGCCGCCATATTCGCCTAACCGGTTGGGGGTAAATATGGCCCAAGTTAAACCGCAAAACACCCCCTCAATGGCCTGCCATACACTTACGGGGTGCAAACGGCGGGTAAGATAACGCCATTTAAGAGCCTCCAGTATCCAGTTGATCAGCATAAAAAGCACCACAATAGTAAGTGTCAGTTCTACCCGCAGCCTGTTGATATGACTAATGAGTTCCCTGAAATTTTTCAGATCGGTTTTATTGGTGATTTGCCTGTAAATAAATATAAAAGCCAGTGCTAATATTACTGCCTTTAGCAGCCACGAAATACTGTTTTTGGCTTTAGCTGTTAACACCAGATTGATTTTTTGTGCAATGTTATAAAAAAAAGGCAAGCTATTGCCTGCCTTTGGTTTCCTGTTTGTAAAAAGGCGCTAAACATAAAGTCAAACAGCTTTTGTCCGGCACTTCCTGATACCGCTTTATTTTATTCTGGCTTTTAAGTACGTTATGGTGTAACCATAAGCTTCTTTGGTAGCATCGCTATTATAAACCGGATTGCTGGGATTGGCAAAACCGTGGTCAGCATCAAACTGGTGCAGGTACAAGGTTTTACCGGCCTTCTGCATGTTTTCTTTAAACTGGGCTACTATATGGGTATTAATAAACTGGTCTTTGTTAGCAAAGTTGCCCAAAACATCGCTGTGCAGCGTTTTAAGTTTGTCCACGTTTTGCTCGGGCATGCCATAGTACATTACACAGGCTATAGTTTGCTTACCGGCCAGCAGGGCGGTTTGCAAACTCCAACCGCCGCCAAAGCACCATCCCAGGGTAGCAATGTGAGCTTTGGGGCCTGCATAAGCAATAGCCCCTTTAATGATCGCCTGCGCCCGGTCTTCTTTTACAGCTTGCATGTACTTGCCGGCATCCTCGCGGTTGGTGGCAATCTTGCCGTCATATAAATCCAGGTCGATAACATTCACATTACCTAAATCATTATACAGTTTTTCTGATTCATGCTTGATAAAATCGTTCAGACCGTACCATTCGTGAATGACCAGCAGGTAATTTTGAGTAGGCTTTTTGGCTTTCAGTTCGTAGGCATGGGCTTCGCTGCCATCGGGTGTTTTGTACGTGATGGTAGTACCGATACTGCTTTGAAAATGGTACGGATGCGGATCAGCATGCGCCATGCGGAAAGCTTTGCTGGAGGCCAGCATAGCAAACTGACGGGTGGCGCTGGGTTTTTCAACGCAGCAGGCCATTTTGCTTTGTGCAAAAGCGAAACAACTGCCCGCCAGCAGGAGGACGGAGAGAATAATTTTTTTCATAATGACACAGGTATGGATGTTAAACAAGGCTAATATACCTTATTTGTAAGGATTATTTAAAATCTTTGCAGCGCGATGGAAAATAACGACAGATACGAGCGATTGCTCAAACTGACAGAAAAAGATTTTAAAGCTTTTTTATATGATTGCGATGGTACCCTGGCCGATAATATGGGTGCTCATAAAGATACTTACATCCGGGTTGCGGCTGAACAGGGCATAGCTATTGAGGGCGACATTATCGACGAATATGCCGGACTGCCCGTGGTACAGGTTATCGGAAAAATAAATGAGCGTTATGGCGCCAGTTTTGACCCGGAAGATTTTACCGCACGTAAATACAAGCTGTTTCTGGAAGAATACATTGACCATACCCAGCCGATTGATTATGTGGTAAACCACTTGATTAATCATGCCGGTAAAATGCGTATTGCCGTAGTGAGCGGCAGCAAGCGCGAGGTTGTACAGAGAACCTTAAAAGTATTGGGAATTTTACACCTGGTGGAGGTACTGGTTTGCGCCGGCGAAACCGAGCGGGGCAAACCTTTCCCTGATCCTTTTCTGGCCGCCGCCGGGCAATTGGGTGTTGACCCGCAGCAGTGCCTGGTTTTTGAAGACGGAGCCGCCGGAACGCAGTCTGCCGAGGCCGCCGGTATGCGGTGGGTGAGGATTGATAAGGTGTGAAAATTTGCTTTACGATAAATAGTCGCTTAGAGCTTCCTTCAGAAGTGCAACCAGTTCAAAATCGTTAAAACTATAATTGTCTTCAATCTCTAACACGGTTACAGGTTGTTGAAGTGTAAATCGCTTTTGCAGCAGTTGCCGGTGTTTACGCTCCATTACAAATATTTCATCTGCCCAGTCCAGTAATTTCTGATTTATCCGGATGCGCGCTTTTTCACTGGTACCTGCTGACCGTACCTGATGCAGCGGATGATTTTTGAATAACATCTCGGCGGTTGGGCTGCGCCACTGATTTTTACTGCAAATAAATAAGAGATTGGCCAAATGGTGTAAAATCCAAATATACCAAAAAAAGCCCTTTCCGTTTGGAAAGGGCTTTGAGTAAGAGAGCTTAATTAGAGAATTTTGAAGCCTACACTCAGGGCCCATAGGTTTTGCCGCTGGCCGTAAGCAGGGTTAATGCGGGTAAGGCCGCCTTCATAACGTAAATCGGCAGTAATGGCGCCGATATCTATCCCGCCGCCGGCCTGAAAGCCTAAAGTGCTGTTGTTATAACGGCCAAAGTCCTGATACGCATTGTTCACGTTATCACTAAAGCTTTGATTCTTACTCAGCAGGTAGGAATACACCGGGCCTGCCATTAACCTGAAGTTGAGATTATTTGAACCAAACCGATGCCCGATAAGCAGCGGAACATTCAACGAGGTAAACGTTACCTTACCGCTGGTGGTAGAGGTGTTGTTGGCATTGTTGTAATTAAAGTCAAACTTACCGCCTTGGCTGCCCAAATAAACTTCGGGCTGCAGGTAAGTACTGCCGCCAACGCGTGCAAATAAACCGGCTTGGTAACCAGCCACGGTAGATTCTTTTACATTGTCGGCGTTAATTTTTGAGAAGTTAACACCGCCTTTTACACCCAGCGAAAATTGGGCTTTAGCGCTGATGCTGGCTGCAATAAGCAGCGCTATGCTAAATAAATACTTTTTCATCGTGTTGTAATGGAGTTGAAACCTTTGGATGCAAAATAACGGCAATAGTTTAACCGCTGGTATAACTATTATGCGGCGGGCGCAATGCCTAACAGTTTTTTTATATTTTTGCGCTGAATCAGAGCATTTATCATGGCAGAAGTTACCATTAGCCAAACCGACTGGCCACGCGTTAAAATTAAATTGAAGCGCAAGTACAACCATTTAACCGACGAGCAATTACAGTACACACCGGGACAGGAAGACCAATTAATTGACCGCCTGGCCGATTTAGTAGACCGCGACCGCAGCTATGTGATTTTTACGCTGAAAAAGGCGTTGGTAAACATCGACAATAACCGCTTGTAAGACCTTCGGAACGGCAGCAGCAAAGGGTTTATCACATCAGGATGTAAACATTTTTGTTACAACTGCATTATGTATATTATTGCTATTTGGATTTAATTTAAATAAGCACTACCTTTGAGTTAGAATTTAAAAGGCATGAAGCTCTCGCAGTTAGAAATAGGAAAAAAAGGCATTGTAAAAGAATTTACAGATCTTGAAATGTCGGTTAAACTAATGGAAATGGGATGTTTACCGGGCGAGGAAATCAGCGTAACGCGCATAGCTCCCCTGGGCGACCCGATTGCCATACATGTATCCGGCTATATGCTGAGCCTGCGTAAGCGGGAAGCTGCCACCATAATTCTGCAATAGGAATATTAAAGTTGAAAGTTGATCTTAGCGTTGCACTTGTAGGTAACCCAAATACCGGTAAATCAACAGTTTTTAATGCCTTAACCGGCCTCAATCAAAAAATAGGTAATTTCCCCGGGGTTACCGTTGATAAAAAAACGGGTTTCTGCAACCTGCCCGACGGACGTACCGCCGAAATTATTGACCTGCCCGGTACTTATAGCTTATACCCCAAAAGCCGGGACGAATCTATTGTTTTTTCTGTTTTAGCCGATCCATCTAATAACCGGCGTCCTGATTTGGTGGTAATCGTTATTGATGCTACTAATCTCAAGCGCAACCTGCTGTTATATACCCAGGTAGCTGATCTTAAGATCCCTGTCATTATTGCATTGAATATGATGGACATGGCGGATAAGAGCGGGATTGAAGTGGATATCGATGCGCTGGCTGCTAAGCTTGGGGTAATGGTAATACCGATTGCTGCCCGCAAAAACGAAGGCATTACCGACCTCAAAAAGGGAATGGCTTATGCCAATAAGTTCGCCCTGCAGGAGGATACCATTGATGTAACTGCCATAGCGCCGCAACTGATTGCCAGTATTGAAGAGGAATTGCAGGTAGATAACCCGTACTATGCCCTGCAAATGGCGCATCAGCATGAAACAGTACACTTTTTAACACCCGAAAAAAGTAACCGTATTGAAGAGCTGGAACAGCAGTTTGCTTTCCACTCGCAAAAAGCACAAGCCACGGAAACTATTGCCCGCTATAATTTTATTAATGATATTTTATATGATACCGTAACCAAAAAGGAAACGGCGCATGATGAAAGTATCAGTAATAAAATTGATAAGGTACTTACACACCGGGTATTTGGCTTTGTGATTTTCATTGGTATTTTATTATTTATGTTCCAGGCTATTTTTGCCTGGTCGGCTTACCCGATGGATGTAATTGCCAATGGCTTTGTATGGTTACAGGCCTTTATGCACACCCATTTGCCTGCCGGGCCGCTGGTAGATTTACTGGCCGACGGCATTGTGGCCGGCTTAAGCGGCGTAATGGTGTTTATACCGCAAATTGCCATCCTGTTTGCTTTCATCTCCATACTGGAAGATACCGGCTATATGGCCCGTGTTACCTTCATGATGGATAAGCTGATGCGCAAGGTAGGCTTAAACGGTAAATCGGTAGTGCCGTTAATTGGCGGCTTTGCCTGCGCGGTGCCCTCCATTATGAGTACCCGTACCATTGAAAACTGGAAAGACCGCATGATTACCATTATGGTAACTCCGCTGGTTACCTGTTCGGCACGTTTGCCGGTGTATACCTTACTGATTGCCCTGGTAGTACCCAACCGCAATGTGTGGTGGGTGTTTAATATGCAGGGCCTGGCGCTTACCGGCATGTATGTATTAAGCTTGGTATCGGCGCTGATTGTGGCTTTTGTGATGAAATTTATACTGAAAGCCAAAGAACGTGGTTACTTTATTATGGAGCTGCCTGTGTACCGTATGCCCCGCTGGAACAATGTGTTGCTTACCATGTATGAGCGCGCCAAAACTTTTGTAATTCAGGCCGGCAAGGTAATTATTGCGGTGTCTATTATTTTATGGGTACTGGCCTCTTTTGGTCCGGGTAACCGGTTTAAACAGATTGAGGCCAAATACAGTCAGCCTAAATATACCCAAACAGTTAAGCCCGACGATTTAAAACGTATGGTAGCTTCCGAAAAACTCGAAAACTCTTACGCCGGTAAGTTAGGGCATGTAATAGAGCCGGCCATCCGGCCATTGGGCTTTGACTGGAAAATCGGTATTGCACTGGTTACCTCCTTTGCTGCCCGCGAAGTTTTTGTAGGTACCATGGCCACCATTTACAGTGTAGACGGTGATGCTGATAAACTGGAATCAGTGCAGCAAAAGATGCAGAACGCCCGTAACCCGAAAACCGGGCAACCTGTGTTTACTTTAGCAGTTGCGTTTTCACTCATGATGTTTTATGCCTTTGCCATGCAATGTGCCAGCACAGTAGCCACCGTTTACCGGGAAACTAAAGACTGGCGCTGGCCGGCCGCCCAGTTTGCTTACATGACGGTATTGGCTTACGCCATCAGCTTAATAACATATCAGTTGCTGAAATAACCAGATCTCTGGTAGCAAAACAAAATTTTTGCAAAAAAGAAAGCCCTGCCGGATATTGAATCCGGCAGGGCTTTCTAGATATTTATGCAACTGTCCCTATTGCATAAACAAATATAAAATCAACTGTTCCTTACGGACGCACCGGTGTAGTTGGACTGGTGGTTGTTGGTGAGGTAGTTGGCGTTGTTGTTGGATTAGTGGTTGGGCTTGTCGGACTGGTTGGAGTCATCGGGCTGCTCGGATTTACCGGGTTCGTAGTCGGACTGGTTGGATTCGCCGGATTTGTCGGACTCATCGGACTGGTCTGCGTATTCGGGTAATTTGGATTGGTAGAAGGTGTTGTAGTCGGACTGGTCAGATTTGTGGTTGGTGTTGTAGTCGGCGTAGTGGTTTGAGTCCTTGTGTTGGTACGGCTACGTGTTGTGGTAGGTACCGTATCCCTGGCGGCTACTACTTTACCGTTAACTGTTGCCTGGCCTTTTAAACCATTGCCCTGATCTTTTGCTACTGCATATTCAAAGGTGCATACAGCTGCTACAGCTGCAAGCATAACGCTTATTCTTTTCATAAATTTGTTTATTAGTTACACTATTTTCTTGTAGATATAACCTCATAATAAAGCGCTGGTTTCAAAAAATAAAAAATTATATCAATTCTACACTTAGGCTTACACTAAAATGACGTATAAGCTTCTAATTATCAACGTTTTATTAATCGAAGTAAGTGTATTTAAATATTTTCAGCAAATAATTACCCTGGCGGCGACACCGGGCTTACCGGCGTAACCGGCGGTATAGCAGGAACGATGGGAATAGTGGTAGGAAAGGTGTTCTTTACGGCAGGCGCAGCAGGGGCAACTGCCGGCGTAGGGTTATTGGGGTATAGTGGCGTAGCAGGTGTATTGGGATAAGCCGGATTGTTTTGCTGACTTGGATAAAGCGGATTTACCGGATTGCTGGGATTGTACGGATCGGTAGTAGGGCGTTGCGGCGTTACCGGAAGCGATTTTTTGTGCATATATCGGGTAGAAGGTACAGTATCTCTGCCGGTAACAACATAATTATTTTGCAGAGTTCTGCAGGCAACAGGACGATGCACCGCCCCCACGGTATATGGTATAATGCCGGCTACCATAACAGGCAGCAGGCAAATTATTTTTCTTATCTTCATAACTATAGTGATAGCACAATTTTCCTGCCATGGTAAGGGATTGAAAATTATATGATAATTGGTTCAGCTTTAATTATCTTTAACCGAGGTTTTAAGTGGATAAAATAAAAATACTGGAAAAATATTTGCCGCCGGCAGCGGCTCCTCTCATTAGCCGGTGGATTGATTACTTCAAATGCGAGTTCAAAATTTCGCGCAATCGCAACAGTAAGTTTGGCGATTACCGGCCACCCTTCAGAGGAAAAGGGCACCGCATTTCGATAAATTATAATTTAAATCATTATGCTTTTCTGGTAACTGCAGTGCATGAGTTTGCGCACCTGCACACCTGGAATCAGCATCAGGACAAAGTGAAACCGCATGGCGCTGAATGGAAGCTGAATTTTAAAAAAATGATGCAGCCTTTTTTTGAGCAGCAGGTTTTTCCGGCAGATGTTCAGCAGTCTATTACCCGCTATTTGAACAACCCGGCAGCTTCCAGTTGTTCTGACCTGCACTTGCATCGTACCCTGCGTAGTTATGATGCACCCAAACCGGATATAATTACCGTTGAAAAGCTACCTCCGCAAACCCGGTTTAAGTTCAAGAACGGGCGCATTTTTGAAAAAGGCGAATTGCTGCGCAAACGCTTTAGGTGCGTGGAAGTAACCACCAGAAGAATCTACCTTTTCAGCCCGATAGCTGAAGTAGAAGTAGTTGATTAAAAAAAGAGGATTGCAATACTGCAATCCTCTTTTTTTAATCAATCGTATCATTTATTAGTGCCCATGCCCGTGGTCATGGCCGTTTCCGTTATTGCCCTGGCCATTATTCCCGGGTTGCCCATGGCCGTTGTTACCC
>CAXTCH010000052.1:0-12697 GCA_964241945.1 uncultured Mucilaginibacter sp. | reverse complement strand
TTTCAAGGGTATTTTAAAGCTGCTTGATTTACGGTTTAAAGGTGAAGTATTTATATTTACCTTCAGTAAAATCTCTCTATGACCCGACTAATCACAATTATAGTTCTCGCTATTAGTACTTTATCTTGCTCTGCACAATCAGTTTGTGAAAAACTTGAACAATTAAAAAAGCTATATTATGGTTTTAAGCCTTCGTTGCTTAAACCTGAACAGAGAAATGCAAAGTCCGCCGATTTAGATAAATTTTGGGATTATGCAAAAAGCAACAAGACAGAAGCGGTGCCCTGCTTAATCAACATGATTAAGACAGAACAAACAGATACCTATTTCTGCTTCGATGCATCTTCCTTATTGCTCACTCTCGATAAAGAACAACAGCACTTGGATGCGGTATTAGAAGGTGTTAAAAAAAGCGATATTATAGATTTAAACCTCGAAGGATACCTGCAGATTTCTTTCTTTTTGGGCAGCCAGGGCAAAGACATAAGTTCTTTAGCCGAGAAGCTAATCAGCTATCCAAATGCTAAAATCCCACTCACTATTCATGCAATAACGCTTAACGCAATTGAAGCGGCCTCCTTTCTGTACAACAAAATGGACCCGAGTTTGGCAGAACAAAGTCTTTCTACAGTTATAATGACCGGGAACAGTGTTGCTAAGCATAACGCGGCTATACTGTTAACGCTAAATGCGACCGCAAAGGGTGATAGCTTGCTTAATCGTCTTATTGCAAATAAAAATCTGGCCGACTCAACTATAAAAATCGTCCAAAATACAAAAATGAGTTTTACCGTTACCTCACCCTGTGATGGCAGCCTTGGAAGGACAGAAATATTAGAGCATCTGAAATCATCGCCAACAGGAGAAATAAGCAGTAAGGAAATGATGTGTTCAGCTGTTAAGGTATTACTGCCCGAGGATATTGAAGTGTTAAGAGAAGCCAGAAGAAAATCGACGCCCGGGTTATCTGATGAGGGCTTGGAGAGATATTTTGCACTAACAATCGTTATTATAACGCTGAGAAACCAAAAGTAGGAGACTTTAAAACACACTTTTTACCAGCATAAAACTATGCTGCGCGCCTTTATGGGTATTATGAATCAGGATAGTTTTGCAGGCTTTCGTTTTTCCCTGCCGCTTTACGACGTGTACGGGTAAATCAATTTGCCGGGTCACTAACCTACAGGCCAGCCACAAAGCAAATGCAGAGGCGGTGGGATATTCCCCGCTCATGTGCTTAAACCGGGCAATAGTGGTTTCCGCACTTATCAGTTCTTCTCCTGTCGTGTAAAATTCTGCCTGTCGATCATCGCCGCTTTCGCCGCTGAGCAGTACATCAATGGGTTGACCGGCATTGGTATGTTCTCGTATAAATTGCTGCAAACGGGATTTGAACAGTTGTAAATTTGTAGTATGAAATAATTGAATCGCTTTCACGCTGGCTATGGCCTGATCAGGCTGATTACCGGTTAAAAACACGGCAGCGCCTTCACCGGCGATGCTGCCGGAGGCTTGCGTACGGTACAAATCGCGATTGCTCACTGTTGCCTGCCTGAACCAGCCTGCCAGTTTATCAATTTCATGGTTGTAGGAAGCAATTTCATCTACCCCGCCCAGCAGATAGGTTTGCTCCGGATGCTCTTTCAGCAACATGGCCACATCCAGCATCGCCGTTTCAAAAGACAGGCCCCGCTGTACATGGGTAATATTGTACTCCTTGCGCTTAAGCAGCATGCACAGTTGTGAAGTAACCGTATTAGGTGTGCTTTGTACAAAGTTACCGGGCGTGAGCAAATCTTCGTTGTACTCCACAATCTGATTTAAAAATCTGCCGCTTTCTTCCATGCCGCCGTTACCGGTACCCATCACAATGCCGGCAGGCGGTTGTTCATTATCAATCAGAGCCGCCGCTGCGGTGAGGCCAAGCTTTACCGTCTTGCTCATCCGGCGCAGTACATTTGCAGGAATGCCCTCATATTTGGGTTCAAGCGCTTGCAGTTTATTATCTGCCGACTCACGCAGTTCGGTTAAGTCAATGTGGTCAAAAGTTTGCTGGGGCGAGATACAGGCGGCTTTGTAGATATACAACATGGCGGTCAGACTTTTGAAAATATAAGTGAAGTACAGCTTCCGCCAAAGCCAAATGAATTAGACATGGCATGTTGCACCGGCGCCTGCCGGTATTGCTTTACCAACTGTTGCACTTCGCTTTTTGGCGATTGCTCGAAGTTAAGCGTAGCGTATAATTCCTGGTGCTGTAAAGTTAAAATACTAAACACGGCCTCTACCGCACTGGCTGCCCCTAAAGTATGCCCGGTATAACTCTTGGTAGAGTTAAAATAAGGCAGGCTGCCAAATACCCGGCGCATAGCCTGCAGCTCTACCTCATCATTATTTTCGGTAGCGGTGCCATGTGTATTAACAAAGCCGACATCCCTGGCTTGCAGCTGTGCAGTTGCCAGCGCATCCTGCATGGCCCGATAAGGGCCTTCCCCATCGTCACCTAATGACGAGGGATGAAAAGCGTCATTGGCATTGCCATACCCGCTCAACTCCGCATATATTTTTTTTCCTGCAATGTCCTGTTCGCGCTCCAGCACTAAAAATGCTGCGCCTTCGCCTAAGTTCAATCCTTTGCGGTTTACGTCAAACGGCTTGCACAATTCGTCGGACAAAATGCGCAGCGCATTAAAACCGTTTACGGTGAATTTCGATAAGCTGTCCACTCCGCCGGCAATTACCCGGTCGGCTAAGCCGTTCTTTAACAGCCGCGCCCCATAAATCAGGGCGTTGGCCGAGGAGGAACAAGCGGTGTTGATGGTATTAATTAAGCCGCCTATCTGATACTGCTTTTGCAAAAACAACCCAGCCGAAGCATAATCATAAGAAGCCAGATATTCGTCATGCCCCGGTTTGCCGTTGCCGCTGGCATAAAGCTCGTCGGTTAAACACATGCCGCCTACCGTAGTGGCATTAACCAACGCAGTGCCTGCATCTTGCAGCTGACCAACGCTTAGCTGTGCATATGTGATCGCTTCATTACAGGCATGTAGAGCCAGTAAATCGGTGCGGGTAGCGCCTGGCAAATTAATTTTTAATTGCGTTTTAAGTTCGTCCGTGCTCAGCGGCACCTCGCCAAAAGGCATATGACCGGAAAATTTGGATGGAAAATGGCCCGACAAGGTAATGCCCCCCCTGCCATTTACCAACGCTGCATGATTTTCATTTACAGAATTGCCAATGGCGCTGATAATACCCATTCCGGTAATAAAAATCCTGCTCAAGCGTATTTCTCCTGTATTATTTGGTTCGGTTTTGCTCTACGTAATCGGCCATGGTATTAACATCGGTAAGCGCCTTCCGGCCCTCTTTAGGGTCCTGGATGGTGATACCGTATTCCCTTTTTAAAAGCACAATCAGCTCTAGCGAATCAATGGAATCCAGCCCCAAACCCTCGCCAAACAGGGGTTCATCGTCTTTAATATCTCCAGGTTTCAGGTCCGTAAGGTTCAAAAATTGTATAATCTGACTTTTAAGCTGCTGCTTTAAGGCCTCTTTTTCCATAAGGTGTTAAATTAAGTTTTTTCTTTTTAATCCCAAGTAGGTAATCAGTTGTATCAGCAAGGTAATGCCAAGCAAAGGTAAAAGGTTTACCCAAACATCTTTCAATCCGCCGCCTTGTAAAAACAAACTGTAGTAAGCTTCAAGGCACCAATGCAAGGGCGAAATATTCATCATGGTTTTAAAAGTACCCGGCATGGCAAAGCTGGGTACCATTAAGCCGCCTATGGCGGCCAGTATCACTACGGATACCGCTCCGAAACCATTGGCCTGCTCCAGGGTGTGCGAAAACGTGCCAATGCAAATGGCATAACTTACGGCACACCAGCCGCACAACAAAGTTACCAGTATCAGGCCGCTGATGTCAGTGGGTAAATTCAATGCCGGAAATCCGATCAGCGGAAAAATCCATACCCCGATAGAAAATATAAGCAGGGCCTGCAGTAAAGTAACGGCCAGATACACCAACTGTTTGGAAATTAAACTGAGCGCATAAGTGGTGGGCAGCGTTTTAAGCCGGATAAAACTGCCGTTCAGTTTTTCGCGCATCACGGCCCCACCCAGAGAGATCGTAATGAAAAACATGGCAAAAATAGTCCAGGCAGGTACATTATGTTGCGAGGCATTCGGAATACTGCGGCTGCCGTTGAGCAATATCGGCACCGAATTAATAACGGTGCGGTTATTCAGCATTTCGTTTTCCATGGCAGCTGGCAGAGGCTTGTCATTAATCGCCTGGTATAAATCGCGCAGGGTTTGGCGGCTCTCTACCAGTTGCAGCCCGCTTTGCAATGCACCCTGTACCGACAGGCGCAATGACTCCTGCAACACCGGGTTATACAGCAAAGTAAGCGGATCAACTTTGGGCGTTGTTTTAGTACTGTCGGCATCCAGGCCGAAGCTTTTTAAGGCTTTGCCGGCGGCATTGTGCGCTTTAGCATTTACCTGAGCGGTAAAATCGGCAGGAATGACTACCGACATCAACGCATCGCTTTTGCGCATGTCTTCGGTGAGCTGCTTTTCGTTTATTGTTTTGGATACCTTCAGCAGGTTGAACATGCCTATCTTATCTACCGCCTGTATAAACTCAACACCAGCGCGGCCGGTATCCCGGCTGCAGATAAGTACCTTTAATTTATTATTCTTTACCAGTTGAAAGGTACTGTTTTGGATGCCAGTTACCACGACGACCAGCAATACGGGCATACCAAAAATGAGGGCTAAGCCAGCCTTGTCGCGGAATAAAATCCGCGCATCTTTAATAATAGTAGCCCAGAGTTTGAACATGCTTAGTTGCGGTATGCTTTGCCGGTTAAATTTAAAAATAAACCTTCAAGGTCTTGCTGCCGGTATTGCACCAATAAATCATCAGTTTGTCCTTGGGCAATAATGTTGCCTTCGTCAATTAAAGCAATATGCCGGCATAGCTCCTGCGCTTCGCTTAACTGGTGCGAGGTATAAAACAGCGTAGTGCCCTGTTGGTTTAACTCTTTTAAATAAGCAATAATGGCATGGCGGGTTTGTACATCCACCCCAACCGTAGGTTCATCCAGAAACAATAATTTGGGTTGGTGTATAACCCCGATAGCGAGATTCACCCGCCGTTTCATGCCGCCCGAAAATTGTTGCACCGGTTTATGCTTTACTTCCGTTAAACCCAGCACGCTCAGCAATTCATCTGTACGCCGGGCAATGACTGATTTGCTCAAACCCGACCAGGCGCCGAAAAACTCCAGATTTTCGACAGGACTCAGCTCATGGTAAAAAGAAAAGTCCTGCGGCACAAAGCCGAACAATTGGTTTACCCGCCCTTTACCTGCACCTACCCTTTCGCCAAACAGATGAATATCACCTTTATGTGCTTTAATCAATCCCGTCATGAGGCTCATCAGGGTGGTTTTGCCGGCCCCGTTCGGGCCAAATAAACCAAAGCGCTCGCCATCTGTCACCTTCAGGTTTAAGCCCGAGAAATGAACGCCGGTACTGGTCGGATAACTGAACCCTAGTTCATGAATATTTACCGCCCAATTGCTTACTGACGCCATTGTATTTTTTTAAGCGCCTCAAAGGCGGATTGTTCAATATCGGCTACCTGCAGCAGGTAGTCGCCCATAGTATTAAAATCTTCCTGGCTGCCCAGGCGGCCTTTGTAAATACCGGCGGCCTGTACTGCAGCCGTACGCCATAAGTCGCCGGCACGGGTAAACTCGGCAGCAATATCCAACAATTCCGCATTCTCCGGATGATAGTCCTGCGCCTCCTGCAAAAAAGCGCCGTACATGTAACGGAACCCGCCGCCGCCCGTACCAATTTCTTCTTGCATACGCACTAATTGTGCCAGATAAGACCCTGCCGTTTCTAAACCAAGTTTATTGCGCCAGCTTTTTATTTTTTTCCCGGTGTACCGGATGCCGTCCACACCCGCAAACCAGCCGGGAATGGAAAGCATACTGAATACGCTTCGTTTAATTCCTTTTTTTATGGCCTCTCTTATTTGCGCATCGGTAACAGGGGTATTGCTCTCCGGATAGTAAAGTTGCCCTTTGGGCGCCAATGCACCTTTGGCAAAGCGCACCCGTTCCAGTTCATAGCGGCTCAACTGTGTAGGGAATTCCATAATCGGGTCGCTAATCAGGTAGTTGTCCTCCTCCCTGCCAAACACCACCAAATTGTGGGCATTAAAATGAAAGCGATACTCTCGCGGGAAATAAGACAAATAGTAAACGCCTACCTGGCATCCCACCGGCTGACCTTCGTCTAATTTTTGCTGCAAAAAAGCTTCGGCCTGCTCTTTGGAGCTGAATTTCTTTCTTTTTACCGGTATGCCTAATGATTTGCAGGTACGCCTGAAAATATCGCCCGGCAAGGTACGGAAGGCTATGGCCGGGCCATTATTAATTTTAATAAAGGGAATATAAGCAAAGAAAATTCCGGCCCCGATGCCGAAAGCCAGCGGTTCGGTTATTTTACTGTTTGATATATTGCGCAGCAGATTGCTGGTTACCCCCGATTCGCAATGTGCCGCCTGCCGGTGTTCAAAATCAACTTTCATGCACTGCAAGGGTATTGAAATCGGCCACTTTTATATTCAGGGCCTCTGCATATTTCTGCAATTTGTTGTCAGATAATTTCTTAAACACTTCGGGTTTCAGATGCCGCTTTATTTGCCACTGCCATAACCCTGTGTAAGCGGCCAAAGTAGGCAGGTCCATTAAGCGATATTCCATAAAAAACAGCAGCGGACTGGCTTCACCGGCTTCTACCCGGGCTTTGGCTTTAGCCACACGGGCCTCAATATCTTTCCAGGCCACATCTAAAGCAGTAGCTTTTATATCCCAGCCGGTGCTCAGTTCAGTAGTATATTTGCCCTGGCTGTCGGTCGCATATACTACTTCTTTGGTAATTTTTCCCAGCGCGCCTACATCCTGCGGTACTTCTTCTTTTTTCATGAATTTACACTACCGTAAGCATAGCATACATATACGAAAAACGGGAACTTTCGGGAACCAGCAACAGCAGGCGCTCGCCTTTTTGCAGGCGGCCGCTGTTAAACAGTTCATCCACCATCAGGTAAGCCGAGGCTGCACCCACGTTACCTACCGTAGGCAGGTTTACAAACCATTTTTCATATGGAATGCCGCCGCCATATACATCAATCATCTCAAATATTTTCGGGCGGAAAAACTCGCTCGACATGTGCGGCATAAAGTAATCAATATCAGCAGCAGTCATGCCCTTACGCTCAAAAATCTCTTTGATCTTTTTACCGCCTAAGGCCACAATGTTATCGCTCAGCAAGTTTACATCCTGCTTTACACTGAAGACGGATTTATTCTTAATTTCCTCCGGTGTAAAATCCATAAACCCTTTCAAGGTACCGTCCGGCTGCTTTTCGCTGCCCATGTACATACAGGCTTCGACTTCATTGGCAAAGGATACGCCTTCAATCCAATCTACACGCAAACTTAGGCCTTCGGCATTGGGCTGATCGGAAAGCAGAAAAGCCGATGCCCCATCAGACAGCATCCAGCGTAAAAATTCTTTTTTGAAAGCAATGTACGGGTTCTCGTTCAACTCCTTCAAATGCTGTACTTCATCCTCAAACACATCAGCTACTAGCAAACCCGAAAAACGCTCGGAACCGGCAGCCACGGCCAGTTTTGCATCGCCGGCTTTTACCGCCAGGTAAGCATATTTTAAGGCATGCATCCCGGCACAGCATACGCCGGCCGGCGATACCACTTCAATCCCCTCAGCCTCAGGCAGCCAGCCGTGGGTCATTACGCCGTGGCTGGGCATCATTTGGTCTGGCGATGAAGTACCGCAGGCCAGCAGTTGAATATCTTTTAAATGCTCAGGATTATCTTTAAACAGTTCTTTTACCGCTAAGGCGGTCATCTGCGCATTGGTATGGGTTGATTTTCCACCTTTCTCGAGTGCGTAATAACGGTTTTTGATACCATTATTGCGCAGCACTATATTCTTCGACTTAGAGGGCTTGTTATTGATATATCCCAGGTACTGCTCCATCTCATCATTCGGCACTGGCTCGTTCGGGAACCAGGCAGCGGTTCTGGTAATATATACTTCGGTAGCTGACATTAATGTATCGTTTATGTAAGTTGTAAGTAATAGTCCTTTTTAGCTTTGATGCGTTTAGCCGAAAACGGTTTAATCAACAATGCATCTATGCCCATTAAAATTGGTGCACCTATAAAAAATGCTACCAGCAAATAATATTTAAACACCGAAATCCATAAATCACGGTTCTTTCGTTTCACAATAAAGTTGGCCCATGCCCGGTAAATGGTTTTGGCCTTTATTTCGGTAAACATCAGCTGGTACTTTACGTTCACTGCCCGGGTATCTATCCAGTGCTGCTGCAAAGTATGCCATTGTTCATTATCAAGTTTCGGTAATACGTCCCGGCCGTGTAAAGCCATACCGGCTATATCCTCGTCGGCCACGCCGGGTTTAGGAAACAGATTCAGATACTGGTCCTTTTTACCGGTAAGCAGCCAGTAAAATATAGTGACAAAGCTGATGGCATTATGATGCTTATCTACCAGCGCCAGGTTGCCTACCAGTTTAGCGCCGGCCGCTTTGAGGCTCTGGCGAACCCGCTCAAAAGCGTTCAGCCACATGTTGCGGGCGCCGGTGAGGGTAATTACCGGTGTATCTTTCAGCAGAGCTTTAAACCCGGCATCCTGCAACAATGAACTCACGGGAATACTGGGCGACAAAAACCAGGATTGGTAACCCAGCACAATTAAATCATAATTTTGGTGCTTAAAGGTAAACGGCTCCAGTTCAATAGGATTACCCAGCACACAGTCGGGCATCACATCAAAAAAGCGTTTGCCCGTCCAGGGGAAATCATAGGGCTGTAAGGGCTTAATTATTACCGTATCTACATCAACCCCGGCCTCTTTAAGCGGGCGGACAAATGAGCCGACGATTTCGCCCAGTTGACCTGATTGTGAATAGTAAACAGCCAGTACTTTTTTATCCATTATCCCCTCTGGTTAAAAATCCTGCGGATTTAATGCTTTTGAACTTTTACTGTAATCCTGCACAGCTTGCTGTACCACAGGCGGCAGGCCTTTATAGGCCTTTTTTATTGCTTGTGCATCGGCAGGGATATCCGCTTTATATTTTACAATTTTGGGCGCGTGTTCTTCAATAATGAGGCGCAAAAATCGGTATTCAGCATTTGCAGGTTCCGCTTGTATGGCAGTTTCCAGCTTGATGCGGCCTGCTTTAAAATACTTTAGCTTATCTTTAGGCAAAGCTACCAAACCTGCCTTTTTCATGAGCAGGGCGCCCTCGTAAGCCTCTTTTTCGTTTCCGGTATTCGTCTGCAATGTTTCCAGCTCATTATTCACTTCTTCGCGGCTGCCGGAAGCAATAGCATGGTAATAAGCGGCTTTATCTATCTTAGGCAATGCCGTGCCGGCTATAGCCAAACTGCAGGCACACAAAACGCATAGGACCAGACTGAGCTTAAATTTCATTGAAAAAATAGCTGACATTTTAGAACCAAAATTAGTAATTATAAGTTATCACCTTGCATAATTATACGTAAGCGGTGCAAGGGGCTAACATTCAACAACTGATTTATACCCATATTAGTATAGCTAAGTTGCATTAACTAAGGGGGTATAACTTAATTTTTCATTTAAATTTAGTTACTTTGAAGCTTAAGTTTTTCACAAAATCTTCATTAAACTTACCGGCAGTTAATCAGTCCCCTGCGTTTACTATGCCTGAGTTAAAATGAGTTAGCATAACAGAGAACCATCTACGTGGATTATAAACAGCAGTTTTCGGGCCTATGGGCTGTAATATTGGGCGGGTCGAGCGGGTTTGGTTTGGCTACGGCCAAAAAGCTGGCCCGCAGCGGTATGAATATTGCCCTGCTATACCGCGAACCTGCCGCCGCCGAACGTAAGCTGATACCCGAATTGACTGCCCTGGCCGCTGAACACAACGTAACTATTTTGCCCTGTAACAGCAACGCACTCGATGCTGATGCACGAAATTTGTTCACAGAGCAGTTTACCGCCATGACTGAAGGCAAGCCTGTGGTACGTTTACTGCTGCACTCTATAGCCCGCGGCAATTTAAAGCCGCTGGTAGCCGAAAGTCAGGCTGATGAATACCAGTTGCTTTCGGTTGATGATATACAGCATACCAGCTACGCCATGTCCAGCAGTTTATTAGACTGGGTACGGTTACTGCTCAACGCCGGGCTGTTTTGCCCCGATGCCAGGATTATCGGCTTAACCAGTGAGGGCGCTCACCGCTATTGGGACAGTTATGCAGCCGTTTCCATAGCTAAGGCATCATTGGAGAGTTTGGCCACTTACATGGCCGTAGAGCTGAGTAAATTTGGCTTAAAAACCAACATCATACAGGCAGGTGTTACGGCCACCCCGTCCTTACAGCGTATAGCGGGCAGCAGCGAATTAATGAAAATGGCCGTACAGCGAAACCCCATGGGCCGCATGACGCAGCCGGAAGATGTAGCGAATGTAATATATCTGCTTTGCCTTGACGAAGCTTTTTGGATTAACGGTTCAATAATTCATGTCGACGGTGGAGAGCATTGTCGTTAAACTGTCGTTTTGTAGCCTATGTATCAAGAGATATTAAACCATTTGCCTTATAAATCATCTTTCCGTTTTGTAGACCATATTTATGAATTGAATGAGAACGGCGTAACCGGAGACTATACCCTGCGCGAAGATGCCTTTTTTTATGAAGACCACTTTGCCGGTAACCCGGTAACCCCAGGGGTAATTATTATTGAAATAATGGCGCAGATTGGCCTGGTAGTGTTGGGGGTTTATTTACTGAAGCAGCAGGCCGCCAACCATAGTGAAACAGTATTCCCCTTGTTTACTTCATCAGATGTTAATTTTTATAAAATGGTATTGCCCGGTGAAAAAGTGAAAGTAATTTCTGAAAAGCAATACTTTCGTTTTGGTAAATTAAAATGTATGGTAACCATGCTGGATGAAAATGATAAGCCGATAGCTAAAGGAACTTTTGCCGGAGTAATAAAAAGAGCCGGAGAAATGAGATGAGCAAACGCGTAGTAGTAACCGGATTGGGAGTGGTTTCTCCGAACGGTGTGGGTATCACCGATTTCCTGAACGCCCTTCAGCAGGGTATATCGGGCATTCGCTTGGTGCCGCATTACCAGGAACTGAATTTTAGCTGCCAGGTAGCAGGTGTTCCTGATTTTCACTGGGACCAGCTCCGGCCGCATGTTTCGGACGTAGTTTTACACGGGTTAAAAGGCGTAAACATCGGCTACGGCCTGAAAGCGGCCATTGAGGCTTGGCTGCATGCAGGCCTGGAATTGGACAGTAGTGAAACGCTGTGGGATACCGGCTGCATTTTCGGCAATAGCGTAGCAGATACCGAGGCGATGAAAAACGTTATCAGCCGGGTGGATAATAAGGAAGCTAAAAAGCTGGGCTCGCGCGTGGTAGAACAGGCCATGAACAGCGGCGTGACCTCTTATATAGCCGGCCGTTTAGGCTTAGGCAATAAAGTATTGACCAACTCGGCAGCTTGTGCTACCGGAACCCAGGCTATTTTGATGGGCTACGAATATATCAAGCATGGCATGGCAAAACGCATGCTGGCCGGCAGCAGCGAATACGTAGACACTTACGTGTTTGGTTCTTTTGATTCGATGCGGGTGCTGTCGCGTAAATTTAATGAGCAGCCTGGGCGGGCTTCACGTCCCATGAGCGCTACAGCAGGCGGTTTTGTACCCGGTTCGGGCGCAGCGGCTTTGGTACTGGAAGAACTGGACACTGCGCTTGAACGCGGCGCTACCATTTATGCCGAAGTTCTGGGCGGCTCCAGCAACTCCGGCGGGCAGCGAAACGGCGGGTCGATGACGGCGGCCAATCCGGCCGGCGTAGTGCGCTGCATTGAAGACTCATTGAAAGATGCCGGCATCAGCGGCAGCGATGTTGACCTTATCAGCGGCCATCTTACGGCCACCATTGCCGATAAGCAGGAAATACAAAACTGGATGCAGGCCTTAGGCCGGAAAGGCAGTGATTTTCCGCTGACCAACTCACTTAAATCCATGATCGGGCATTGCCTCAGCGCGGCAGGAAGCATTGAATCGGTGGCTTCGGTGCTGCAAATACTACACGGATTTGCGCACCCCAATCTTAACCTCGAAGACCCGAATCCAAACATTACAGCGCTGGTAGACGTAAACTGCCTGCCGGTGACTTTTATAAAAAAAGATATAAATATCGTTGCAAAAGCTAATTTTGGCTTTGGAGACGTAAATTCCTGTATCATATTTTCAAAATTCCATTCTTAATGAACAGACAAGAGATTTTAGATGAGCTTAAAAAGGTACTGGCCCCCTATACCGAGAACAAAGAGCTATTGAACCATATTGATGACCAGACCGACCTGATAAGAGATTTAAAAATCAACTCGTCTAATTTGGTTGACATTATTATTGATGCCGAATCAAAATATAATGTAGAGATTGATTACGATGCCGCCGAGCAAATGACCACCGTAGGCAGCTGTATTAACGTAATCGAAGCTAAACTGAGCCAAAAAAGTGAATAGCATTGGTAATGACGTGGTT